>JBDKVB010000148.1 GCA_039679385.1 Armatimonadia bacterium
CGACTTCGGCGCCGGTCGTCTCGTGGTCTTCGGTGTCGCCGACTGCTGTGCAGGCTTTGGCTCAGGAGTGGGCTGGCCACCTGTCTGCGGGTGGCCGGGCTGAGGTCCCGTCTGAACCAGGCTCTGCATGCCCGGTGTGGGCTTCTGCGACTGCCCGATGTTCCCGGCCCACAGGCACGCCTGAGCGAGAAGCTGCACCTGGGCCGCCGTTAGGTCGCCGCGAGCACCCGCCGTCACCAGACTCGCCGGGATCATCACCACACGTCCCTTGCCCACCTGTGCCGCGCCAACCACCACGGAATCGCCCTGCAGCAGCACTGCCTGCAGCGCCTCGCCGGACAGGCGCGCGTCGCAACTGTCACTGCCAAGGCCCTCAACACCCGCTGCAACCGGATGCCCGGCAGACCGCAGGGCTTCCCGCGCGGTCCGCTCCAGCTTCAGGCCAAGGCCCAGGTTCTGGGCGAGTCTTCCGGCCGTCTCAGCATGCCGCTCGGTGGTCCCGAAGAGGTACACCAGGCCGCCACCGGACTTCACGTAGCCCTCCAGAACACCCGCAGCATACTCCTTGCCCGAGTAGACCACGATGGCCTGCACCGACGTTCCGGCCACTGCAGCGCCCTCGGCAGAGGCCGCCACTCCCGCCTCCCTCAGTCGTGCAGCCAGGGGCGTCGCAATCGCAGCCAGTCGTCCTGCGGTGGGCAGGTCAAAGGCCACCTGCGACTGCTGCGCACCTGCAGCCACACAGCTCAGCGTCGCCGTCGCCAGCACCCAGACTGCCCAGGATGGCAAGCGTCTCACAGGCATCCCTTCCTCGCGTCGGGGCCCAACTCACGACATCCTATCCCGCACCCAAGAGCTATTCTCCCAGCTTCGCAACCGCCTCGCGCTGCTTCTCGAACAACACTTTCAGGCCCTGCTGACCAAGGCCCATCATGTCATCTAGCTGCTGCTTCGTGAAGGCCGCACCCTCAGCCGTGCCTTGGACCTCGATGATCCGGCCGTCGGAGGTCATGACCAGGTTCAGGTCGACGCCCGCTCGGCTGTCCTCCGTGTAGGCCAGATCCAGCATCAGCTCACCGGAGACGATTCCGCACGACACCGCTGCCACCTGGCACGCCAAGGGGTTCCGCTTGACCATCCGCTTGCGCTCCAGCCACTTGCAGGCCTGTGCGAGCGCCACATAGGCGCCGGTGATCGAGGCGGTCCGCGTGCCACCGTCCGCCTGGATGACGTCGCAGTCCAGCGTAATCGTGCGCGACCCCAGGGACGACAGCTCACAGGCCGCTCGCAGCGAGCGCCCGATCAGCCGCTGAATCTCCAGCGTCCGTCCGCCCTGCTTACCGGTCGCTGCTTCCCGCGAGGTCCGTTCAGAGGTGGACCTGGGGAGCATCCCGTACTCTGCCGTGACCCAGCCTTGCCCGGAATCCATCAACCAGCGCGGCACGCGCTCTTCGACCGACGCGGTTACGTGGACCTTCGTCGCGCCCATAGTGATCAGGCACGAGCCCTCCGCGTATTTGTTTACGCCCACAAGAATCCTGCAGTCCCTCAGGTCGCCGTTTCCACGGCCGTCTTCACGAGTCAACACGATCGATCCCTTCGATAGGATGAAAGTACCCGCGCGGACGCACGGGTAACCTCTCCTTGCACACGGGGCGCTCCCTACGGTCGCCCTCGGATAGAGCGTCTAGTTCAGCGCCACGGAAGCCTTCCCAGAGCCCTCGACAAACTGCCGTACACCTTCCACAATCGCACCGGCAGCTCGGTCGCGAAGGCCTGTCTGCTGCAGGAGCGCTTCCTCCTGGTCATCGTTGATGAACATCAGCTCGGCCAGCACCGCCGGGACCTTCGCCTCACGGATCACCACGAACCGTGCCGACTTTACCCCACGGTCGGTCCGCCCCAGGCTCTCGGTCAACGCGTTCTGCACCAGGAAACCCAGGGACTTGCTGTCCGGGCGGTAGTAGTAGGTCTCTGTCCCATGGCCGCAGTTGCGCTGCGGCATCGCGTTGCAGTGTACCGACACGAACAGGTCTGCGTCTCGCCGCTGAGCGATCTCCGGCCGGTCGTACAGCCCCACATAGGTGTCGTCCTCACGGGTCAGGAAGGCCCGCGCACCCATGGCCTGCAGCATCCGGGCAGCACGACTCGCAACGTCGAGGTTGACTTCCTTCTCCAGCAGCTTGAGGCCTCGTGCCCCCGAGTCCTTCCCGCCGTGCCCGGGATCGAGCGCCACCGTCTGGTCCTGAAGGCGTCCGCGACGGAACACCACCTCTGCCCCACCGAAGGGCATCGGCAGAACGTCGAAGCGGATCAGCTCCTTCAGGTACAGGGTCACGGTAGTCTGCCGAGGCGAGGTCTGCGGGCGCACCTCGACTTGGTCCACGAAGTCCCCGTAGGTTCTCAGTAGCCCGCTGGGAAGCCGGCACTCGACCTCCGGCAGGACAACCTCGATCCGTGGTGGCCGGATCGCCACATCGTAGTGGGGCATGATCGGCCAGTTCACCGTCAGCCGCAGGCGCTCCGCATCAGGACCCGGCTGAACGCTGCTCACTTCAGTCAGCTTCGGCAGGTTCCGCGTCACCACCGCCAGGTGTCCGTCGTCACTGCCGAGCAGCAGGCAGCCGCCATGCCCGTCCTTTGCCGGAACCCACCGTGCCGGCGTGTCCGTCTTCAGGTCTGCCACGACCCGTGCGCAGTTCGGCTTGTCGCCGGGCTGGCCGGTTCGCATCTGTGCCAGTGGCCCCGTGTAGATGGGCCTTGTCTCGCCCGCAGCAACTTCCAGCTCCACTCCCGCCAGGTCCACGTACCGCTTCGGCGGCGAGTTGGTCGATACGAGATTGCCGGCCACGGGGACAGAGGTGGCGACTTCTATCCGTGCTCCTGCTGAACCGGCCCGGACCAGCACGCCCTTCACAAGCCCGTTCGCCGTCATGTAGCTCTTGCCCGGCGTCCAATGAACCCGTAGCCCCAGGGTCTGCAGCAAGGGAGAGAGTGGCCCCACGAGCACGCCCGACTGCACCCGCGGCGCCTTGCGCAGTTCGACCTCTTTGCCGCCGGCCTGCATCTGCGTCTTCCCGGCGCTCAGGACAATCCGCTTCCCCTCGGAGGAGGTGACGGTCAGGCAGGCGTGTGCCGCGCTCCAGACCGCAGAAGCCCCGGCAAGTCGGGCAGCCTCGGCCAGCGGCCCCAGGACCGTGCCCTCCTCCACAAAAGCCGCCGGGGAACCACTGAGGGCCTTGCCGGCGATTGCCACGCCGAGCACCTGGCCCGCGTGGCATGGCAAGACAGATAGTATTAGCAGAAGGACAAGAGGGGGAAGCAACAACGACGGAGATGAGTGCGCATGAGACATAGGGCTCCTCCGCTGAGACCGTCGCTTCGTCGTATTCCGCATCGTCCGGCAGAGCACCGGAGCCGGTGACACCGTGGAGCATCCACTGAGCTTACCCCCTCTCTGGCCTACCCCAGCTCAAGGCCACAGGTCAGGGGCGAGCATCGTACTTGCCGTCAACGTCGAAAGCCTCGAAGGCCTGCACCACCAGCCACGCCATGCCCACGACCATTAGCGCCAGGGTCAAGGCCGCCCCGATCCACCGGAGCGCGTCACTCTCCATCCCCAGGGGCAGAACCGAGACCCCAAGGCCGGCCAGGCATGCCAGCGCAGCTACCATGGCGCTCAGGGCCATAAGGCGGACCCAGCGTCGATCAAGCTTCCGCTTCGGAAGCCTGTCACTCTCCCGCGGTCCCTCCGAGGTCACGTCCATGGTGCGTGGATTATACTCCGGCCGCTCTGCAGACGGCAAGCGACCTCCGACGCCGGCGCACACAGATCAGGGCATGTCGCGGGCAACCGAGGCGCACGTTGTCTACCCCTTGCTCGCCTTTCGTGCAACCTCAAGCAACTCGCCCAGCGCCTGGTGGTACGCGCACAGCGTTCCAACCCAGTGCTCCAGGCATACCCGCCCGGCCCCGGTGAGGTGATAGAGGCGCTTCGCAGGACCGGTCTCAGAGGTGTCCCAGGTCGAGGTGACCAGCCCGCGTTCCTCCATCTGCCGCAGGAAGCGGTAGACACCCGTGGTGTCCGGCTTATCTCCGTGGAAGGTCGGCAGGTCGGCCAGACGCTGCACCAGCACATACCCGTGGGCATCCTCACGCGCCAGCACGGTCAGGATGGCAGGCTGGACCAGCTTGTCCAGATTCCGCCCTGCACAGGGGCAGTCTTCGTACTTCAGGTCAGGCAGCGGGGTGTCAGTCTGTGTCATGAGGTGGGCTCTCCGAGGGAGAGTATGCGTTACAGCCCCTTCCTCGTCAAGCAGGCGGGAAGAAGCACAGCTCATGTCGTCATCCGAAGCTGCAGGCGAACCGCTTCGTCAAGAACCGGCCGGGCCCTTGCGGGTGGTCTTGAGGTGAGGCCTACTCACGGCCTGGAGTTCCTCGAGCGAGAGGTAACCTTCGTGTCGCCACAGCTCCTTGCCGGTCGCGTCGACCAGGACCTGTGTGGGGACCCTTCGTAGCCTGAAGCGCTGAGCCTGGCCGGGATACAGGCCCGTATCGACCCGCACGACATCGAGGCGACCGGCGAGTTGGGGCTCCAGTTGGTCGAGGACGCCCTGCATCCGGTCACCTTCACTCGACTCCCTCGCGTCGAACTCAACCAGGCAGGCACGACCGGACCCTGTGGGTATCCTGGGAGCCGGGGCTCCACTCCTGGCTTGTGCCCGTGACGACGGCAGTTCGCATGTACACACGCAATCGGCGTTGGCGGTTGCTGGGGCCGTGTGCTCACCGGGTGTTCCCCAGATCCGCCAACCGGCGCCGAACCCGAGCACAGCAGCAATCAGAACCAGGCCGAGGACCTGGAGCCGGCGCATCGGTCTTCCTCCTCAGGGGAGGTTCTTCCACATATCGCGAGGCAAGAGGGTCTGCTCGTACCTCATCCACTTGGCGTGCCCGTCATAGAAGGCGTAGTTGCTTCCGCCCTGATGCCTCGTCTGGACCGGGTGAATCGGCGGCGTGGCAGGCATCCCATGGTTGTGATAGAGGGGGCATGTCCGGCACACTGCCGAATCGGCCTCTCCAATCATGATCATCTCGGCGGGGTAGTGGATATCCGACAGCGAACCATATCCGCCGTAGGGGAGGCCCGAGTAGTTGACGTTGCTCGGGTCCAGCGTGAAGCCGTCGCAGATGTACCCATAGCTGCCAGTCCACCCATTGCCGCCAACAGCACCTCCGTGCGAAGGGCAGACAAAGATCTGGGCGTTCTTGACATAGGGCTGAAGCAGCTCGAACCAGTAAGCGGAAGGGTGCTCGGACAAGTTCGTCAGGTCACGTATGCAGTGGGGCACGTACATCTCGTCGTAGTCCTGGGCATACATGACCGCTCCCATTCCCAACTGCTTGAGGTTGCTCAGGCACGCGATGGACCGAGCCTTCTCCCGAGCCTGGGCGAAGACCGGGAAGAGAATCGCGGCGAGGATCGCGATGATGGCGATGACCACCAGAAGCTCGATCAGCGTGAAGCCTCTGCAAGGCATCCCGGCATCTCCCCTTGGGTACGCAGCGGCCTCACACAACGGACGCGTAGCGGTGCGTGGGCACGGGTCTGCCCGGGCTGAGGCTGTGGAGGGTCTCCACCTCCAGATCGTGGCCGTCGCCTGCGATCTCAGCGAAGGCGCCTTCGACGATGCTCCGGAGCTCCTCCGGTGACATTTGCACGCGGGCATTGAGGACCAGTGACACCGTCACAGGATTGCCTTCGATCTCACCGCGAACGGTCGGTGTTCCACTCGTCGAAGTGAGGTTCGCTACGCCCTGGCCTTCCGCGGTCAGGGACAACTTCACATGGGCGATCTCGGCCTGTCTCGCAGCGGCTGCCTGCTGGATCAGCTCGATCAGCTTCCGAGCCAGTGCCTGCCAGTCGATGCCCGTAGCTGCGGTCACAGTGGCAGAGGCGTTGAGCCACCCGAGCACCGCCTCCCCTTCGGCGTACACATCGTAGTCCACGTCAACGATGTGCGCACCTGCCTCGACGTCGGCCATGACGGCCTCCAGCCACTCCGCCACGCCTTCACCCGTGAGCGCGGAACACAGGTGGATCGGCTTGCCCGAAAAGGCCTCGGCGGTTGCTGCGGCCAGTTGCTGCTGCTCCGCCGGGGTCAGGGTGTCCTGCTTGTTGATCACGATCAGGTCGGCCTCTTCGAGCTGCTTGCGGAGGATGTAGCTCGCACTGGCGTGCATCGGACTGGGGTGCTCCGGGGCAAGCACGCTGCGCAGCCGCTGCGGATCGACCAGCACGCTCAGCGGTGACAGGCGGTAGCTGTCGACACAGAGGTCCTTGAGGGGTTGCAGGACGGTGGCCGACAGGTCCGTGCAACTGCCGACCGGCTCGCCGATGATGACGTCCGGCGACATCTCCGCCACAAGCTGCTCTGCCGTCTCGAGCAGTTGCCCGAACCGGCAGCAGAAGCACCCACCGGCGATCTCCTGGACCTGCAGCCTGGCTTGCTCCAGGATCGCAGTGTCCACCAGGTTGGCGGCCTGGTCATTGGTGATCAGTCCGACGCGCTTGCCCTGCTCCACCAGGGCCGTGGCAGCACGCGCCAGCATCGTCGTCTTCCCTGCGCCCAGGAACCCGCCAACAAGGATTATCCGGGTCTGCGGCATCGCTGTCTCTCCTTCACTCGCACAGATCAGCCGGGGACGAGCAACTGTCCTGTGAGGGCATCGCCCTGCGCAGGATGCACTGATAGGCCGCACCACCGACCAGCGCGCCAAGGCAAGGCCCAAGAACGTAGACCGTGAAAAACCCGCCCTCCGGTCCGGGAATCGCAATCGACCGCCATCCGGCAAGGTAGGCCACGATGCGTGGCCCGAAGTCGCGCGCGGGGTTGAAACCGGCCTGGGAGATCGGAGCAAGGAGGGAGATCAGCGCGGACACCGTCAGGCCGATGAACAAGGGGGCAAGGTGGCTTGCAGGACGGCCCGTGTTCCGCTCATCGGTCACCGCAAGAATCACGAAGACCAGGAAGGCGGTGCCCAGAGCTTCGGCGGCCATCGCCAGTGGCATGGTCACCGTTCGCAGCCCCGGTACTGACAGCACCATGGCTGGGTGCGGGAAGTACTCCCCGTACACCATGGCCGACAGCTCACTGCCCGCCTCGCCACGAACCAGACCTTTCGACGCCTCGAAGCCGCTGATCACGCCATGGAACATGCCATACAGCAGGACGCCCGCCAGAACCGCGCCAAGGAGCTGGGCAAGAACGTAGGGCACCACCTTACGCCATGGAAAACCACGGTACGTCGCCAGGGCCAGCGTGACTGCCGGGTTGAGGTGGGCGCCACTGATCGCCCCCGTCGCGTAGATCGCCAGCGCAATGCCTACCCCCCACACGATGGCCACTTGCCAGAGCCCAACCTGTGCGCCGGTGAGGACGGCCACGTGTACCGAACCAACGCCAAAGAACACCAGGATGAAGGTCCCCAGGACCTCCGCAGAACACTGGCGGACGAGCTCGACGTCACGCCACCCTTGTCCTTCGAGCGTCCTGGCTCTCGTACTAGCCATGGCCTGTCCCCCAGCGTCACGGATGCGCAGAGTAAGTCCTCTAACAGACGTACTCCTATAGTCTTCTGTTCACTATACGCCGTCGGTCCTTCGCTGTCAATCGGGTGTTACGATCGCCGGGGGCGCACCTGAGCTTGCCGCCAAGGGTGCTCACGATCGGACGCGAGAAGGTGAGGGTACGGAGGTGACACGCCCCACCAAACCAGGCAGGGCCCGAGCAGCCGGTCGGTCTGAGTGCACGTGGGAGAGCAGTTGAACGGAAACACAGGAGGAGTACGACCTTGTGAGAGGCGCATACACAGCAAACCACCATCTCCGAGAATGGAGATGGTGGAGGCGGCGGGAATTGAACCCGCGTCCGAAAAGGGGACCACCAGAGCATCTACGAGCGTAGCGTCCGTTTGGTTTTCGCCGGGAAGACCCACGGACGCAAGGTTCCGCTCGGCTAGCCCGTTACCTGATTCCCCGGCCCTTTAGCGGGCGGTTATGGCCTGGGTATCCGACCTGGATAATGTCCCGGGGGGTCGGGTCGGAGAAGACCCCGGGGGACATAGCGGACTATGCCGCTAGTGCCAAGGGTTGGTTGGCGTTTGTCGTTTTCCCGCGTTTAACGAGATTACGGGGATCTCGGCTCGCAGCCCTGACGCTCCTGCCTCCCCGTCGAGACCAATCGCCCCCACAAGCGCCACTATCAGTATACCCTTTGGACCGTCTCCAGTCAACGAAGGTTCCTCTTCGTGGCCAGAACTGGACCCAGGGGCCCGCCTACTGCCTCCGCTCGAAAACCGCCATCCGCTCCGCACCCGGCACAGTCACGCGCCGGTAAGGCCCCTTCTCCACGTAGTCGGCCAGGTAGCTTGCCGCCGGCGTCCGACGGTTCAGAGGGTTGTTGAGCGACAGCTCCCCACCGAACACGAAGAACCGCGGCGGATGGGCGGCCAACCCCGCCTGCATCTCCGGCCACCATGACGCATGATCCTGGTAGTGAAGGTTCACGTGACGGCACGGTGAGCGCCGGTCGGCGTAGATATACACGGCCTGCGAGTAGTTGTCCCCGGCGCAGAAGACCGTGTCCTCCGGCCCGCTTCGCTCGGCCACGTACTCCCCGACGATTCGGCCGTAGTTGGTGAAGGGCCCCTTCAGGAGGTAGCTCACTCCCCGCTTCGCCACCGGGACCTCAGCGACAAGGTACCCGCCGAGCAGGACCACCAGCACCAGCCACGCAGGCCCTCGGCGACGAGTTCCAGCTCCCCGAGGCTCCCCGCCCTCGAATCGACGCCACAGCCACGAGAACCCCAGGCCTCCTGCAACCGCCACCGGGGCCATCAGCGTCACCAGGTGATGCCCATAGCGCGGGCCGGTGAGCACCGGCGACAGCAGCGCCAGCACCAGCCAGACGCCCAGCGACAGACGGGCCTGCCGCGGCATCTCGCGCCACGACCAGCCAACCAGCGCCACGAGCCCCACCACGAGCAACGCACCGTCCCGGAGGAAGGGAAGCCAGTTGTGCAGCGCCTGAAGCCGGGAGAAGTCGCTGTAGCCACTGGTGCCCCGCAGAACCGCCAGGTACCCAACCTCGAGCAGGCCCGACAGGTCCCCAAGCCGCGCGAAGTAGGCCACCACCGCACCCATGACCACCACGAGGCCCAGCACTCCCCAGCTCACTGCCACGACTCCGGGGTGAGTGCCTCTCCCCTCTTCCGCCTCCCGGGATTCACTGACGCCCCGCAATCCCAGCGCGACCAGGATCGCCAGGGCCTCCAGGGCTCCCGTCTGCTTGAATAGGAGTCCGCCTGCCGCGCAGACCCCTGCCATCAGCGCAGACCAGGGCCCGCTGCCCAGGATCGCGCAGAGCATGCCCCAGGTTGCCGCGAGCGCGACCCAGGGCTCAGTGCAGGCAACGGGATCGCCCACCGTCGGCGATCCAGCCCACAGGACATAGCCCAGGGCCGCTATCAGGCCGGTCCGGTAGTCCCTGAGCCGCACTCCCAGCCATAGCAGTCCCAGCCCCGTTGCGAACACAGCCAGCGCCGTCGCAAGCCGCGCCGCATTCACGTTCGCCGTTCCCAGGGCCCACATCGCCGCGAACAGCGCATAGATCCCGGGAGGCTTGGACTCGAACACCGCCTGGTAGGGAGAGACCCCATGCAGCGCCCACTCCCGGCCACCGTAGGACCACTCGGTCTCGTCACTCACGAAGGGGTAACCGCAAAGAGGAGCACGCGACAGCACGGCCGCGGCGAGCAGAACCGCGGCCGTCAGCCAGAGACGCTTGTTTGTGCCAACTCTGGGTTGTACACTCATCTTCGCATCGTCGTCGGAGGCCGTGACCGGACCTCGGCTCGTCGCTTCTGTCCGGCAGGTAACGGCCGGCCGACCGTGGAAGCTTCGCTCCCGTCACTCCAGACTGATCTGAAAGGAACGGCCATGTCAGGCAATTCGCTGCTTCTCCCGCCCGAACCTCTGCCGCTGTACCCCGGGGAGGCGCCCGGTCTCACGGAAGTCGACCAGCAGGAAGTCCCGACCATCATCCCCTTCCTCCTGCGCGAGCCGACCTGCCCCGGCTGCGTCATCGTCTGCCCGGGCGGCGGCTACTCCTGCCGCGCACCGCATGAGGCGGACCCGATCGCCCAGAGGTTCAACGCTGCCGGCATTTCGGCCTGCGTCTGCCACTACCGCGTGGCGCCCTACCGCTATCCGCGTCCTCAGCAGGATGCTCAGCGCGCCATCCGCTGGGTGCGCTCACAGGCCGCCGAATGGAACCTCGACCCGCAGCAGATCGCCATCCTCGGGTTCTCCGCCGGAGGACACCTGGTCTCCACCGTCGGCACTCACTACAACGCCGGGAACCCCGAGGCCGACGACCCGGTAGAGCGCCTGAGCTGCCGCCCCGATGCACTTATCCTGTGCTACGCGGTCATCAGCTTCGGCCAGTTCCGCCACACGGGTACCATGAAGAACCTCATCGGCGAGAACCCACCCGAGGATCTGCGCCAGTCCCTCTCCAATGAGACGCAGGTCACCGCCGACACTCCGCCGACCTTCCTGTGGCATACCGCCGAGGATGGTGGAGTTCCGGTCGAGAACAGCCTGCTCTTCGCCGAGGCCCTGAGCCGAAACAAGGTCCCCTTCGAGCTGCACGTGTACCCTCACGGGCAGCACGGTCTCGGCCTCGCACCGCAGTTCCCCCATGTTGCGACCTGGGCTGGACTGTGCTGCGAGTGGCTCCACGGGATGTGGGACCGGTAGGTCCCGAGCACGCCTGAGCCCAAGACGCTAAGCCCCTCCTCGCAAGTCCGGGGAGGGGCTTTCTGTCTGTCCTGTCTGGTCTTGCGCCCTGGCTAGGCCCCCGGGATTCGCCGCGCACAGGGGACGCCGGCCTGACACAGACCGCAGCCCATGTTCCGGATCCCGTAGCGCTCGTTGATGCCCGGCGTGAAGGAGACGATGTAATCGCGGCATTTCGTCTTCGAGTGGCCCTCAGGCGTGATCGCTCCGCCGGGGCATCGTTCGGCGCAGGCTGTGCAGCTCCCGTCCGTGTAGAACAGGCAGTTGTCGTGCAGCCCTGGCCTGCGTACCTCACCGGAGGCCAGCTTCGCCTTCGCGACCACACTTCCCAGACGCATCGCCTTGCCCCGGGGCGTGATGAAGCCGTCGCAGAGCCCGAAGCTCCCCAGACCGGCAGCGTAGGCCACATGCCGCTGTGACCAGTTCGTCGTGATCCCCACCTTCTCGTCGTTGAGCCACTGGAACCCCGGGAGAAGGTCGGGAGCCACCGCCTGCACGTCCAGTCTCTTCAACTCGTCCACCAGGTCCACCAGGAGCGCATCCCGGTACACCTCGCCGTCCAGACGTGCCAGCGCCCATAGCTCCGAAGGCACCTCCGTCTGCCCGGCATTGCTATCAACGATGGCCCCCGTGAAGGGCAACACGATCGAGACCACAGATAGCTCCTCGGCAGACGCTGTCTCTCCCGTACCCTCCGCGAAGGCCTCCGCCGGAGTCAGGTGGAAGCTGCCGATCACCTGCTTGTACTCGCCAAACAGAGGGTCATCCCCACGCACGTAGCCCACGAGCGGGTTCTCATAGATCACCACTTCCGCGTACCGAGGCAGCCGGTTCCGCGGGTCGCCGGCAAGGTGCCGTGCGACGAACTCCTCAATCTGGGCGCGCAGGCCGTCCTGATCTGCCATGTCCATCACTATCCCTTGGGGCGCTTCGTTGTCGCACGCTTCTTGGCCGTCGGAGCCGGTGGCGGTGTCGGCGGTTCTGCGAGTGTCCGCTGCACCTGCTCTACCACGCCCTGGGCGATTCTCTGGCCGATCTCACGGTAGTTCTCTATCGTCAGCAGCAGGTCGCCGCTGAAGGAGTAGGCCGTCTCCACCGAGAACGCGCACAGATCGTGGGCCATGCCGCAGAAGCTCGTGAAGTTGGGCAACTCCCACCGAGATGGGTAGCGAGCGATTCGGCAGAAGTCCTCCGCCGCGTACTCCGGCTTCAGCTTCCCCTCCACTGCACTTGTCCAGGCCAGGCAACGCTTGTGCGCCTCGGGAGCATTGTCGGGCTTCTGGGCGAAAACGTAGACCCCCGTGGTCTCAGTCCCACCAGGGGAATGGAAGTCGATCCCCAGCATGGGCCGGCAGCGTTGCTTCCACCGGGCCACATCACGCTGGTACACCAGGGTCTCATGGCGCATCGGGGTGACTCCCCAGGAGCGGTTCAGGTCATAGGGGAAGTTGTCCTTCCCGTAGTCGCCTTGCTCAACCCCATCGATGTTTGTGAAGGGCACAGCCCACACCAGGGGCGCCGCGTCTCCCAGTCTTGCCATCTCCCGCAGGAACCCATCGAGTACCCAGGAGCCGGTCGTTTCGCCGGAGTGCTGCCGGGCCACCACGTAGATCCCCGGTCGCTCTCCCTCCGGGAGCCCGTAGTCGTTGCTCAGCCGCACCAGCGGGCGCGCTCCCTGACTGACACCGATCACGTCGGCCTTCCAGTAGCCCTCGGTGTCGGACAGCGTGCTCTCCAACTCCGGCTTGCCGTAGGGGTAGCAGAAGGCGATGTCGACGAAGGTCTGAGGCCGCGCGATCTGCCACACCACCAACTGCCGTCCGTCCGGGAGAGCCTCCACCGAAGGTGCCTCGAGGCGTTCCCATTCCCCTTCGTCATAGCGTGCAACCGGTCTCGCGCGAAGGGCCTGCCCCATCCCCAGCATGTTCTCGCTGTGCTTGAGTACCAGGCGCACGGGTGCCCCGGTCTTCTTGCCCGCTTTGCTTCGTTGCAGGCGGAAGCAGAACCACAGGCTCTCCGGCCCGCCGTGAGGGTCGGCTGCAAAGGACACCTCTGTCATGCCCTCTCGCTTCTCGATGCAGACATCGCAGGCGTTGCCAAAGGGTATCTTCGTGCTGAGCTCCAAAGCCATGGCGGACCTCCTGGGGCTGTCGACGGCGTCTTGTGATCGCTACGGTTCGTTACTGCCCGGTTCCACTTGCGAGTGGCTTAACGCCTCGGTAGTACTGCGCGATGCCCTTCATCAGGGCCTCGCCCGAGGCCAGGTTCCGTTCCCTCGTGTCGATTATCCCGGCGCCTTCGCACAGCACCGCGGAGATACCGAACTGCGCATGGATCCCGGCGTCCCACAGCGTCGAGGCGTCCTTGCCCTTCGAGACCGCCAGCTTCTTCACCAAGCCCTGCGGGTCGTTAGCGGCGATGGCGTCCCGCAGCTCCGTCCAGGGCCCAAGGGTCGTCCCCATCTCCGGCCCCGGCAGCAGGATCGGTTCCACGACTCCGCCCCAGGTATGCATGCTCCAGGCCGAGGTAACCGGGGTCGGCGAGGCCATCAGGGCCTCGAGGTCATGCTGGCACAGATAGGCCTCGTGGGGCTGCAGTTCCGGACAGCTTCCGCCGGCGCGGTAGGACCGGTTCATATCCACTCCTTCAGCGTTGACCCGGTACCAGCCCTTTGAAGGCGCGTCGGGGCTCATCATGAGGAGGAAGTGGCAGATGCTCCGCCGGCGGAAGTCGGTGCCCTCGTCGCTGAGCAGCCAGTTCACCATGGCCACCATGCGCCACTGGGAGTTGTGCTCGCCGGGGTGCTGGTTGGCGAAGTAGTGGACCCAACGCTGCCTGGGCGGGACGTCCGACTCCGGGTCTGTGATCGTCACGCGGTACAGGTTGCGTCCACCCAGGGACTTGCCGACGATGGTCACCGAGACGTTGGTGTTGCGGCTCCACTCCTTCACTAGCTGCACCGAGTCCTCATAGGACATCGGGACCTGGTGTCCAACCCAGACGGTGTCCTGCTCGAAGACCGGGAACTGCAGCGTATCCGCCGTCGCCGCCTTCGCAGTCCCATCCTCCCAGTGGATCGGGTGCCAGTTGGCGCCGTCATAGGACCAGGACATGAAGTACTCGTTCAGCCGCATGGACGGACCGCCCGGGAAGACCACCTCCAGCCGCAGCGAGTTGCCGCGAGCATGACGCAGAATCCGGAACTGGGCCTTGTTGCACCATTCCGGGTGATTGGGCGCATGGCCCAGAATCATCCGGAAATGGTTCGTTCCCAGCTTCTCGATCACAGAGCCTTGGGAGCCGAGCGTGCCGTTGACGTCGAAGTCCTCGACCGTTAGTTCCTCGGCCTGTACCGTTGTGCTTGCCACGAAGATCACCACGCCTGCGGTTGATAGGAGAGCTATCAGAGCTTTGAGCATCTTTGCCCCTCCAGGGAGGCCCGCGCTAACTACTCAGAGGCCTACACCTTCTCCGGTCGCAGGCCTGAAGGTGCAGCCGTGCAATCTGCCGAAGTGTCCGTTCAGGACAGGAGTCCTTTGGCGATACTCAGTCCGTCTTCGGCCGCAGGGCCCTGCCGGGGCGAACTGGACTTTCCCGCTGTTCGCCTGCAACCGTGATTCTCCTCCCCTGACATCGCCGCTCAGGGCCTGGTTCGCCGGGCCCTCAATATCTAGTTTCGCCGACTGACCGCCAGCCCGGTGCCCACATGTCACCGGCTATCCTGACAGGAGGTCCGCTCCATGAACCCCGCTGTGATGGTCGTGCCCGTGCTGCTCCTGACGGCCGCTTCCTTCGCGCAAGTGCCGGACAACTGGTTCCCCTTTGTCATCTCCGAACTCGCCGACGACAGCATCGCCAACGTGTCGTCCTACAGTCCTTCGCCGGCCGGCGCCGATGGCTTCCTGCAGTTCCGCGACGGTCACTTCGTGGACGCCAGGGGCAGCCGCGTGCGATTCCTTGCCACCAACTGCACCTTCAACGGCGCCTTCCCCGACAAGGACCTGGCGCCAAAGATCGCCGCCCGCATGAGGTCGCTCGGGATCAACTGTGTCCGCTTCCACCACATGGACAACGCATACAAGCCACGTGGAATCTGGGATGCCGCCTACAAGGACCATCAGCACATGGATGCCGAGCAGGTCGACCGGCTTGACTGGTTCATCTACCATCTCAAGCTCAACGGCATCTACGCTGATCTGAACCTTCACGTCTCCCGGCAGTTCAACGACGCCGACGGCTTCACCAACACCACCCCACTCAGCGAGCTGACCAAGTACGATAAGGGCGTGGATTACTTCCAGGCGCGGATGGTGCAGTTGCAGCACGACTACGCCCGCGACCTTCTCACCCACCTCAACCCTTACACGAAGACCCGCTACGTCGACGAGCCCTGCATCGCCATGGTTGAGCTGAACAACGAGAACAGCCTGCTTCAGTTCAGCTACGGCAGCATGCTCAGAGGCCTGCCCGAGCCCTACAAGGGCGAGCTCACCGGCTACTGGAATGCCTTCCTCAAGGCCAAGTACGGCTCCACCGGGAAGCTCCGCGAGGCCTGGGATGAAGGCTCCGCTCCCCTCGGCGCAGAGATGCTGCGCGACAACGCCTTCGCTCGCGGCACCGCCGAATGGGTGCTGGAGAGCCGCAAGAAGGACACCGACGTCTTCGAGATCGTGACCGATCCCCAGGAAGGCCTTGTGCTCCATGCACGTCTCAACACCCTGGGCGTCAACCCCTGGGATTTCCAGATCCACCAGGTTGGCCTGACCCTCGAAGCCGGCAAGACCTACACACTCTCCTTCAAGATCAAGGCGAACTCCGCCCGGACGATCTCGGTCGGCGCACGGTGGGACAAGGAGGACTGGCGCAGCATCGGTCTGTCGGAGTCGGTGCCCGCCGACACACAGTGGCGCTCCTACGAGATGACCTTCCGGGCTCGCGACGCTAACCCCGGCCACAACCGCATCAGCTTCAGCTGCCAGAACCTGCTTGGCGACGTCTGGCTCGCCGACGTGAGCCTCAAGCCCGGCGGCATCCGCGGCCTGACGCCCGGAGAGTCGCTCGAGGTCGCCTCTGTTGGCCTTCCCGCTCCGAGTGCCACGGCAACCGCTCGCCGTGACTGGTTCGCCTTCATCATGGACGTGGAGCGCAAGTACACCCAGGGCTTCAGCGACTACCTCAAGCAGACCCTCAAGCTCCACGCGCCGATTATCGACACCCAGGCCAGCTACGGCGGAATCGGCGGCGTCTGGCGCGAGTCTCAGCTCGACTACGTCGACATGCACTCCTACTGGCAGCACCCGTCCTTCCCCGGCAAGCCCTGGGACGGCAGCAACTGGTTCATCGGTAACACCCCGATGACCGACGCGATGGGCCGCGACAACCTCACCGGCCTCGCCCGGTTCCGCGTCGCCGGGAAGGCCTTCACGGTCAGCGAGTACAACCATCCGGCGCCCAGTGACTACCGCGCCGAGTGCATGCCGATGATCGCCGCCTTCGCCGCCTTCCAGGACTGGGACGGCATCTTCGAGTTCGACTACGGGACCACTCCGACTGACTGGACCACCTCAAAGGTCTCCGGGTACTTCCAGATGGTTACGGACCCCGCGAAGCTGGCCTTCTTCCCGGTAGCTGCCAACCTCTTCCGCCGAGGTGACGTGTCCGCGGCGAAGGAGGAGGTCCGGCTTCAGGTGCCCAAGTCGCAGGTCCTGGACCTGGTCGCCGAGCACAACAACGACATCGGCGGCCTCTACACGAAGGCCGGACTGCCGAGGATAGCGGCCCTCATGCACAAGCTGTCGGTCGAGTTCACCGAGGGCGGCGAGCTTCAGGCAACCGCCAAGTGGGACGACAAGCCCATCACCGGACCGGTCTTCTCCGACACCGAGCAGATCGTGTGGCGCTGTGACGAGGGCAAGCACAACTGGTTCATCGTCGACACTCCCAAGACCGTGGTCATCCTGGGACGTGTGGGCCTCGAGGGCGCCAAGATGACCCTCGGCGACCTTAAGTTCGAGATCGGCAAGACGGACACCGGCTGGGCCGCCATCGCCCTCACCAGCATGGATGACAAGCCCATCGCCGAGTCCTCCAAGATACTGCTCGTCGCCATGTCCAAGTGTGAAAACCCCGGCATGGTGTGGGATGAGCAGCGCAAGACAGTGCAGAACAAGTGGGGCACCAGCCCCAGCATCGCGGAGGGCTTCGACCTGACCGTGACCTTGCCCGGCGGTCGTTCGCTGCAGGCCTTCGCCCTTGATGGCACCGGCAAGCCTCTGGCGCCACTTGCCGTCTCAGGCAGCCGTGTGACCATCGCGCCGCCGTACAAGTCCGCCTGGTTTGGCATCACCGCTCGATAGCCGGCTATCCACGGGAGGTACGAACAAGATGCTGACAGCCGTCGCGTGCTTGCTTGCCCTTGGTGCGGCTCTCACTCAGGCCCAGGCGATGGACCTGGCGACTGATGGTCGCACTGATTACGTCATCGTCACGCCGGCAGACGCCATCCCGGCCGAACAGACGGCCGCACAGGAACTCCAGTCCCACCTCCTCAAGGTGACGGGAGCGCAGTTCGCCGTCCGCAGCGAGAAGGACGGCCCCGTGCCCACGCGAGCGATCGTACTCGGCGTCACCGAGGGTTTCCGTGCGGCCTGTCCCGACATCGAGGTCGCCTCGCTCAAGCATGACGGCGTCGTCCTGCGAACCCGTGGCGACACCCTCTATCTCGCCGGTGGTCGTCCGCGCGGAACGCTCTACGCCGTCTACAGCTTCCTCGAGGACGTCGTGGGCTGCCGTTGGTGGTCCGCGACCGAGAGCTACACGCCCCACACGCCGACGCTGAAGGTGGAGGAACTCAACACTGTCTACGTGCCGAAGCTGCAGTACCGCGAGGCCTTCTACCGGGGCGCCTTCGACGGCGTCTACGCCGCTCGGTCCAAGTGCAACGGCCATTTCGAGCGCGTGCCCGAGGAGTACGGAGGTCACTACCGCCTCCTCGGCTGGTGCCACACCTTCTTCCAGTTGCTCCCTCCGGAGAAGTACTTCGAGCAGCACCCGGACTGGTACAGCGAGATCGACGGCAAGCGCGTCGGCCCACGGGCACAGCTCTGTCTGACCAATGATGAGATGCGCGCTGAGCTCACCCGTCAGGCGCTCGAGTGGATCCGCAAGGACCCCACGGCAGGCATCATCTCGATCGCCCAGAACGACTGGGGGAACCCCTGCCAGTGCGCCAAGTGCCGCAAGATCGTCGAGGAGGAAGGCTCGGAGGCCGGTCCGCTCCTGCGCTTCGTGAATGCGGTCGCAGCCGACATCGAGAAGGAGTACCCGGAGGTCCTGGTCGAGACCCTGGCCTACCACTACACCCGCAAGCCGCCGACTCACGTCACGCCGCGGTCGAACGTGATCATCCGGCTGTGCAGCATCGAGTGCTCCTACGCGCAGCCACTGACCGGGCCGCAGAACCAGACCTTCAAGGAAGACATCGAGGGCTGGAGTGCCATCGCCCCGCAGTTGTACATCTGGGACTATGTCACCAACTTCGCGAACTACCTCATCCCGCATCCGAACCTGCGGGTGCTGGCGCCCAACATCCGGTTCTTCGTCGACCACAAGGCCATCGGGCTCTTCGAGCAGGGCGATGCGGGGAGCACCTGCGGCGAGCTGGTTGAGCTTCGCGCCTGGCTCCTCGCACACCTGATGTGGGACCCGTCGCGCGACGAGAACGCCCTGATCGACGAGTTCCTCGACGGTTACTACGGCCCTGCGGGCAGGACCCTCCGCCAATACATCGAGGTCACCCATGACGCCGTCGAGCGTGCCGGCACCTACCTGCGATGCGGCATGCAGGACACCTCGGCCTGGTTCACTCCGCAGGACGTCTTCAAGGCCACGCAACTGATGAACCAGGCCACAGAGCAGGTCAAGGGCGATCCCGTCCTCGCCGACCGCGTGCGTCGTGCCCGACTCCCGCTCGATCTGGTCTGGCTGAGCAGTTACCGTTCCCTCAAGTCCGCGGCGGAGGCAGCCGGCCAGTCTGCCCTGGCTCCCGTTGACCTGAAGGTAGCGCTCGAGGACTTCCTGGCAGCCGCCAAGCGCTTCAACGTTGGCAACTACCGCGAGGGTGTCGTGTTCACCCAACTCGAGGACGTCCTGCGGGCTCGCACAAGGCCGCCAGGGCCGCCACCCGAGCAGTGCAAGGACCTCCCGGCGGGCACCTGGTTCGACGTGCAGGACAACGCCTTCATGCTGTACGGCGTCCCCAACTGGGCGAAGCTCGGTCAGGACCCGCTCGCCTCCGATGGCTACGCGGCGCGCATGACCACCAACCACGTCCAGTGGGCCACCCAGTGCCGAATCGAAGCGGACTCTGCGGGCCGGTACCACTGCTACGTCGTCGCCCGCTGTCAGCCAAAGCTCCCTGCCGACGGCAAGCTCCCGACCGGTCAGGCCTTCAAGATCGGCATCTACGACCCGGAGGCAACACGCTCTCTCGTCACCCTTGAGGTGTCGATTGCCGATGCCGCCGGTGACAAGTACCACACCTTCGACCTCGGCACTCACGACCTCAAGCCGGGCATGTACTTCTGGCTCGCACCAATGAACAACCCGGACGCCGTCGAGGCGATCTACACCGACCGCATCTTCGGGATCCGCGAGCAGTAACCGGTAGCACGGCCATCGGCTGAGGTCCAAAACGTAATCCACAAGCGAAGGGGAGAGACCCGCAAGGCCTCTCCCCTCTTCTTTGCCCCAACCTGCGACGTGCCGGCGGAGCTCAGTCGATTAGGAACTGCGCCCACAGGTCCGTCCCGGTCGAGACCGGCGGCTCGGGCTCGACGGCAGCGCTCTCGAAGTCCTTCCCGCAGGTCTTGCAGTGCCAGTTCGGGTTCTCCACATCGATGACGCATCCGCCCAGTTCCAATCTCCCCGCCTTCCATGCCTCAACCAGATCGGGCGCATAGCCGTAGATGATCGGCACGGTGTTGCAGGACCCGCAACGCGGGCACAACGGCCGTCCGTTCACAACGACGGGCGGCTTGGGCTCGGGAACGAAGACCGGCCCGGGCAGCACCCATGGAACCATCACCCACGGCCCCAACACCGTCGGATCCATCGGAAGGAAGTCGGGCGTCCAGAACCCGCACACGCCGCGCAGGTCTCCTGGTCTGGGCAACTGCGACCACTCGTCGGCCTGTACGCCCAGGGTTACACTTGTCAGCAGCACTACCGCCAGCACCGTCAGCACTCTCCTCATCCTACTCGTCTCCCCTCTGGTAGCTTCGGCCTAGCCTGATTAGCGATCTCTGCTGCCTTAGTGCAGCGGCGCTCCAGTTTCTTCCCGACCTTTGGGTTCTTCCCGCGCGTGCGCTGACAAGGATCGGGGTCACTGACAGCCAATAACTACCCTCAAGCGATGGGGCGGTTGCGTGGCCACCGAGGGTAGTGGGGGCGCCGTGGTGCGGAGACCTTCGGCATGGGGCCAAGTGTGGAGGGAGACTATGACACACAGACCAGGAGTGATGATGCATTGCCCAGTTCGCTTGGGCACACAAAGGCGGGCAGCAGTGGCGGGACTCGTCAGGTGCGCCGCTGTCGCCGGTATCTGTGCGGTGCTACTCGTGTGCCTGGCAGTACCTGCGCCTGCGGTGGACCTCTGGGTCCACAAGACCTCCTCGGATCCCCCGGACCCGAACAAGAAGCCGGGGGATGACCCAGTGTACTGGGAGAAGATGGTGGACCGGCTGTTAACCGTCCCCAAGGCGTCGACCACATACCTGGGGATCATCAACTCAAAGGATGGCGGCCAGAAGGATGTGACCCTGGAGCTATGGGGCACTGGCCTGGACCAGCTGATGTTCGACCCAGACTGGTGCCACGGAGTGAACGTCGATGGTGTTCCCCCGAAGGTGCTGACCTGTCCCACTCAGTGGAAGCACACCCGTGGTGACAAAGGGTACGTGAGAGTGAAGTACAGCATGATCCCGAACCCGGAGGGTGAGTGGGTAGGCATCTTCAACCCTTACAACCACGAGATTGAGGTAACCGATATCCTGCTGACCGGGTCGTGCGTCCGTCAGCACTGCGTCAACGACAAGAAGTTCGTCGATGTCAACGCGAAGGTGACGAGCTCAGCGGACCCGCTCCAGATCACGGAGTACTGGGCCTTTCCCCTCGAGTTCGACCTCGATCAGACCTACACTCCCACCTTCACGGGGCCGGCAGGCAGCGGCGACTGGTCCAGCCAGTATGTGACCGAGGACCCGTGGGGCGCCCCGATGCTCCACGGCGGCTGGCATTGGGCCACCAACGGCCCGGGCTTTGCCGATGGCCAGGACTTCAGTTGCCACTTCGGCCTCGAAGAGGAAGGGAACGCGTGGTTCACGGTCTGGTACCACGACCAGGTCACGGGAAGGGACATCTCGCAGGACCTGTACTGCACGCCTGAGCCTTCGCTGAGCCTCCTGCTGCTCGTGACCCTCCTTCCGGCGGGGATCGTCTGCAGACGACGCTGCAAGGGGCGTTGCACCCAGAGGTGATGGCGCAACCGGGGGGCTTGCGCCGGAGGTCCGAAGAGTGCTTTGAGACCGCTCCACCGCTTGCACGAGTTGTGTTCATGCCGCGACCTGCCGGAACACGTCGGCTTCTGAGGGCTTCCCTCTGCCTCTGTATAGCGAAGCCCTCTCTCGTACTGCCTCTCCCCTGCTTTGTCTCCCTCCTCTGCCCTTAGCCTCGCTGTCGCGTAACCGTCCCCCATGTCTTCCCGTTACAGCACGTTACGTCCCTGAAATCAACTGCCGCCGCCGGCTGCCGATAGCCTCTGTGACATCGCACATCGGCCGTACGTGCAGGATGAACCCAGGAGGTTCCGCGGTGCGCCAGGCACTTCGCCGACTGATGACCGACGAGACAGGGATCGGCACGGTTGAGTATGCCCTTCTCCTCGTGCTCATCGTCGTCGCCGCATCGACAGCCTGGCACATCTTCGGCCGCCAGATTGCCGCGAAGGTATCTGGCGCCTCGCAGGGCTTCGGGTCCTCCTAATGTCCCGGTCGGCTGTGCCTTTCACCCCAGGCACTCCTGGATGTCCTGCCATCGGCGTTCCCGTCGCAGGCGTTCAGTGACCCAGATGCCCCACACACCCGCATGGAGGTGTCCCAAATGCTGCAAGCCGCGAAGAGACTCTGGATGGACGAAGAGGGTTTGAGCACTGTCGAGTACGCACTCTTGCTGGTGCTCATCGCCATCGCCGGCATCACTGCCTGGCAGACACTCGGTAGCAAGGTTAGCGGCAAAGTCAGCGAGGTCTCCAACACCGTCGACGCGACCTAGTCACGCCACCGGCAACTCTCTTGCCGGACCGGAAAGCGGGCGCCGGGGGCCAAGTCCTCAGAGGTCCTCGGCCCCGCTTACCGAGCCTTCCAGGAGGTGAACCCATGAGCCTGACTGCCCTCTGCTTCGGGGCCACTCTCGTCGTGACGCTGATCTCGGCCTATACCGACCTTCGCTACGGCAAGGTGTATAACCTGGTTACGATGCCTGCCCTCGCTCTCGGACTGGGTGCGAATGCCCTGGGCTCCGGCTGGCACGGGCTGCTCCTGTCCCTGGCCGGGGTCGGAGTGGCGCTGGCCCTGTGGCTGTTGAGCCTGGCTTGCGGCGGTTGCATGGGTGGCGGCGACATCAAGCTTCTTGGCGCCGTGGGTGCCCTGTGCGGCCCGCACTTCCTGGTGGCTGCCTTCGTGATGGCCATCTTTCTCGGGGGGATCTTCGCCATCGGTCTGGCACTCCGACACCGATGCCTGGGCAGCGTCCTGTCGCGTCTCTACACCTGGATCGTGTGTAAGCTCGGCTTCGGGTGCAGCACACAGCTCAGTCCCGATCGCACGCTTCGAGTGCCCTACGCACTCCCGATCGCTCTCGGAGTCGTCATCTGCCTTCTCAAAGCCTCACCCTTGGTCTGAGTGCCATGAGACAACCAATACACCGGCGCACGCGAACTTGCCGCGGAGCTGTCATGGTCGAACTGGCCCTGGCCATGCCTCTGCTCCTTGTCATGCTCTTTGGGTGCATCGAAGCCGGCCTGCTCTTCTGTGACGCCATCGTCCTGGGCAACGCCGCTCGCGAGAGTGTGCGCATGGCCTCCGTCGGTGCACCGACGAATCAGATAGGTCTCGTCGTCGGCACTACCACCGGGTGCCTGAAGGAGGACCTGCTCGACCCGGCGACGGTGCAGTACCGCGTCTGGAACGGCATGAACTGGGGCGAGCCGCAGACCCTTACAGACGTCGAGGGACGCAATATCGCGCAGGCCGGTGATCAGGTAATGGTCACTTTGCACTACCGTCATCCTCTCGCCACCGGGGGGATGCTCGCTCCGCTCTTCGGGGGCCGCACCGAGATACCCATCACCGCACTTCGCGTCATGCGTCGCGAGTGATGCCCGTCGCAGCACACCTGCCTCACCATCCCTGACCGGCTGGAGCGATTCCCATGATCCGTTTGCTGCTCACCGAACTCTCCGCGGGAGCAGCCGAGGGCATCCGCGCCCTGCTGGGTGCCCACGAGGACCTTGAGATTGTGGGCTATCCGCGTGATGGCCTTGAAGCCGTGCAGATGGCGGCTCGCCTGCGCCCTGACGTTCTCCTGGTCCACGACCTTCTCCCTGGGCTGTCTGGGGTCGAGGCCTGCGAGCTGACCGCTCAGGCTGCTCCAGAGGTCGCCTGTGCCCTCCTGTGCGAGCAGTCCGACCCTTCCTCCCTGCGTCGGGCCATGCGCGCCGGTGCACGAGCTGTGATGACGCCTACCATGTCCCCCGAGGAGATGGCCGCCGTCCTGCGGGACCTGGCCACCGTGAGCACGATCACCCAGGCCCCGGAGTATGCCCTCGCCACCGACCCTGCCAGGATGCCCCAGACGATTGGCGTGATCGCGGCCCGGGACGGAGTGGGCAAGTCCACGCTCACCCTCAACCTCGCGACGGCTCTCGCAGCCAAGGCGCCGGACCAGGTGGTCGTGGTCGACCTGTGCGGGCAGTTCAGCAGTCTCCCGCTGCTTCTGAACCTCGCCAGCCCAAACAGCATCCTCGATCTCGCCGGCTTCGCTCAGGAGATGGACGGGGATCTGCTCGAGACCTTTCTCGGGTCGCCTTCGGCCGGGTTCAAGGTCCTCCCCGGCGGCAGTAAGTATGATCCTGCCTGGACTGACGCGCTAGGCGTCGAGTTCCTGGCCGACCTGTTCGGCCT
The DNA here is from genome assembly GCA_039679385.1 of Armatimonadia bacterium. Taxonomy (NCBI): domain Bacteria; kingdom Bacillati; phylum Armatimonadota; class Armatimonadia; species Armatimonadia bacterium. Next base: position 24,100 of record JBDKVB010000148.1, read on the forward strand.
CCTGCGCCGTCGGTACCGATTCATCCTGTGCGACATTCCCTGTGTCGTCTGGCCCGGGAGTCTTTACGCCATCACCCGATCACAGTACTGCCTTATGGTGAGCGGTCTCTCGGAAGTCACCGCGGTTCGTGAGTCTGCCGCTCTCGCAGACCTGCTCGTGCCGGCCCATCTGCCTGCCGAACGTCTGCGTCTGGTGGTCAACCGCGTCTCGTCCCAGGAGTGGTTCACCGAGGACGACCTGAAGGCCGCGACACGTCTGCCCGTCTGGCACTCGCTTCCCTTCGATGCCGCCAGTCTCTTCGCCGCAGCCAACGAGGGCGTTCCTGTTGTGGCGGCAAAGCCGAACGCGCCCTTTGCTAAGGGCGTGGTCGGACTCGCCGATAAGCTCCTTGCGGAGCTGTCCTGATCTGCAGCACTGACGGGCACCAACACCTGTACCACTGCTTCCCTGGAGGTCCGGTCGCATGGTCGCCGATGCACAGCCGCAATGGGAAACCGACTACCGCGCCACGGCCGATCGCGCGGAGGCCGACCACATGCTCAAGCTCCAGGCCGCCGTGCACGAGCAGCTCTTGGCCGCCATCGAACCGCAGGAGCTCAACCGCATGTCTCGAGCTCAGCTCATGGAGCGCATCGGATCGATGGCCGCCGAGGTGATCGCGGCCAAGCGTGTCATGCTGACTTCACGCATGCGTCAACAGCTTCTCAGCGAGGTCTTCGCCGAGGTTCGCGGCTATGGCCCCATCCAGTCACTGCTCGAGGACGACAACATCTCTGAGGTCATGGTCAACGGTCCGGAGATGGTCTTCGTGGAACGCAGCGGACGCATCACGGAAGTCCCCAAGCACTTCACCGACAACGCCCACGTGATGCGCATCATCGACAAGATCATCGCACCCCTGGGTCGCCGCCTCGACGAGTCCATGCCCATGGTCGACGCGCGCCTTCCGGATGGGTCGCGCGTGAATGCCATCATCCCACCCGTGAGCGTCACCGGGCCCTGCGTGACGATCCGTAAGTTCTCGCGAGATCCCTTCGGCGCCGACGACCTGGTCCGCTTCGGCACTCTCACGGAGCAGATGAGCGACTTCCTTCACGCTTGCGTCGAGGCACGGCTCAACATCCTGGTGTCGGGTGGCACGGGCTCGGGAAAAACCACCACTCTGAACGTTCTCTCTTCCATGATCCCGCCGGGAGAGCGCATCGTCACCATCGAGGACGCCGCCGAACTGCGGCTCATGCAACGCCATGTCATCACCCTGGAGGCTCGACCCGCGAACCTCGAAGGACGTGGCGAGGTCTCCATCCGCCTCCTGGTCCGCAACGCCCTGCGAATGAGGCCGGACCGAATCATCGTTGGTGAGGTCCGTGGCGGCGAGGCCCTCGACATGCTCCAGGCCATGAACACCGGACACGATGGCTCCCTGAGCACCTGCCACGCGAATACCCCCCGAGACATGCTGGCGCGTCTGGAGACCATGACCCTTATGGCCGGCACAGAGCTGCCTTCGCGCGCGATTCGCGAGCAGATCTCCTCGGCCGTCCACATCATTGTCCAGCAGTCCCGTCTTCGTGACGGCTCGCGGCGGATCACCCACATCACCGAGGTCCAGAACATGGAGGGTGACCACATCGTCGTCCAGGACCTGTATCGCTTCCGGCAGGACGGCGTCGACCCCACAGGACGAGTGATCGGCGAGCACGTGTCGACCGGACTGCGTCCACACTTCGCCGACCATCTGCTGGCTCAGGGCGTGCAGCTTCCCGGAGACCTGTTTCAGCAGTGGACGGGAGGCGGTCCCCAGTGCCGCCGCTGATCTTGCTGGCCGGTGTCGGCCTCCTGGTGGTTGGCGGAGGCTTCGCCGTCTACCTGGCTACACGCTCCGCGGGCCAGTCACCTCCGAGTCGCCTGGCACCACGGGCCGAGGAGGGTGCCCCAACGGCGCAATCGGGGAAGGGTTCGGCGCCGGACGACCCATCACCGGTTATCACACGCGTGCTGGACCGTCTGGGCCTGGGAAGGTCCTTGCAGAAGCTCCTTCTGCAGGCTGGACTACTCGTGCGTCCAACAGAGCTCGTTGTTCTGGTCCTCGGCCTCGCAGGTATGGGCTTCGCTGCCGGGATGGCCGTGCGCGGGTTCCTTCTGGCTCTGGTGCTCTCGGGCGTCGCGGCCGTCGTGCCCGTCGTCTACGTGCAGACCCGCCGGGCCAAACGCAACAAAGCCCTCGTGGATCAGCTTTCTGAGGCCCTCACCATGATGGCCTCCTCGCTGCGCTCGGGCTATTCCTTCCTACGGGCCATGCAGGTAGTCAGCGAGGAGATGGACGCACCGATCTCCGAGGAGTTCGGGAGAGTCCTGGACGAGATGAACGTCGGGGTCTCCCACGAGAGGGCGCTCAAGCACCTCATGGACCGCTGCCCGAGTGGGGACGTCGAGCTGATCGTCACCGCCTGCCAGATCCAGTCCACCGTCGGTGGCAACCTGGCCGAGATCCTGGATACCACTGCCGGCATGATCCGCGAACGCGTCAGGCTGCAGGGCGAGATCAGCGCCTTGACCGCCGAGGGACGCCTCTCCGCCAGCATCCTGTGTGCCTTGCCCATCTTCCTGGCGATCGTGGTGGGCCACCTCAGCCCCGGCTACCTGGACCCGCTCTTCATCACTCCCATGGGGCGCCTCCTCCTACTCGGTGCCGGAGGCGCGATGGGCATGGGCATGCTGGTCATCAAGAAGATGATGGCTGTTCAGATCTGACGTCAATCCCGTCTGCCCGGCTCGCCTGGTACTCGGGCATCTGGTGCCCCTGAGGGTGATCGTCCATGCTCCCTGCGGCAATCGCGGTCTGCATCTTCGCCGGAATCGTCTTCGTCGCTTTGTCCTTCACCCTGGAGACGCAGTCGCGCAGGATGTCAGACCGCTTCACCACCGTCATCTCCCGACCGCCGGAGGACGACCTGTCTACCGTCCTTCGCGGAAGCTGGCGTGAGCGCTTGCTGCAGCCCATCGTCGAGCGTCTCGCCGGTCTTGCGGCACGCCTCACTCCAGCCACAGCCTCGAAGGAGGCCAGCCTACGCCTCGACCGTGCAGGTCGACCCTACGGTCTCACTCCACCTCTGTGGACGCTGATCCGTCTCTTCGCCCTGCTTGCCTGCGGCGCCCTGGCCCTGTGCATCCATCGGTTCCTGCCGATCCCAGCGCAGTTCAAGGGGCTCCTGTGTCTGACCGTCCTGGCCGCAGGCGTGCTCGGGCCCAGTGGGTGGCTCGACTCGCAGATCAAGCAGCGCCAGATGGCCATCCGGAGTTCCCTGCCCGACGTCATCGACTTGCTTGTGGTCAGCGTGGAGGCTGGGCTCGGCCTCGATGCCTCCATGCAGGAAGTGATCAGTCGTCGCCGGGGGCCGCTTCTCGATGAGTTCGCTCGAGTGCTCGCAGAGGTCCGCGTTGGTGTCCGACGACGCAAGGCCTGGCAGGACCTGGCAGAACGGGCAAACATCACCGAACTGAAAGTCTTCACGGCGGCCATCATTCAGGCCGAGGAACTTGGGGCCAGCATCGCCCAGGTCATGCGCGGACAAGCCGAGAGTCTACGCCTGCGCCGCAGCCTCAGCGTTCGCGAGGTCGCGGCCGTTCTGCCCATCAAGATGCTCTTCCCACTTATCTTCTTCATCTTCCCGAGTATGTTCGTCGTGATCCTTGGCCCCGGCATGATGCACATGTTCACGTCCTTCAGCTCCATCGGCTTCTGAACCGCCGCCGCAAACAGAAGAGGGGTCGTCTCACAGACGACCCCTCTTCCCTATCCCCGCAGGTTGGCACTTCCAGCACCCGATCAGCGACCGCCCAGGGCCCTCTGCAGCTCCTCAACCGTAGCCGCCGTCACGTAGGTCAGATGTCCGCTGAAGGCGCTCCCCGGGGTCACCGGGTTCCCGAACAGGTCGGTGGCGCTCACACCCACCGCCGTCGGCAGCTTCCACACCGCAGCAGTCGGGCCGCTGGAGATCGCGGCGACCGCACGACCTGCCCCTGCGAACAGATATGCGTATACGCCCTCGGCGACTTCCAGCCGTCTCACGAACTTGGTGTCCTCGAGCAGCCAGGCCATCGCCGAATACGCGCACCCACTCGGATGGAGCTGCCCGTCCTCGTTGACGATCACCCGCCACTCGGCCTTGTTCCCCAGGTAGCTGTGGCCATGCATCGAGTACACGAAGGTCTTCTCGACACCGGCCGAGAGCAGGCTGACGATCTGGCGGCACACCCGATCGCCGGTCTCGAAGAGGTCCTCGTTGTTGTCATAGGGGATCGTCAGGCGGTAGAAGCCCGGTCCGACGGTATCGCGCGCGGCAGAGCCCTCAGTCATCCACACCGGCTTCGGGAGCTTCCCCAGCTGTTCCTGGATCGGCCCCGTGGCGGTCTTGAAGCCCTTCTCAACCACATCCTCCGGGTAGCACGACCTCCCGCCGATGTAGTTGTGGTAGCAGACGGCGTCGCAGAAGTCGAGGCCGCCGGCCTTCAACACTCCGTTGGTCCATTCGGACCCGCTGAAGCTGCGAGAGCCTGAGCCGCCGGTGGTCGAGTTGAACCCCAGGATGCGAATGCCCGGGTCTGTTGCCTTGGCATTGCGATAGGCCGTCTCCATAAGCCGCGCGAAGTCGGCCTGCGGCTCCTTGCTCGTGATGTACCCCTCGCGGTCGGTCTTCCCCTCATCGTAGCCGACACCCCACCAGGCCCAGATCCAGGGCTCGTTCCACACGTCGTAGGCATCAATGACGCCCTTGTAGCGCTGCGTTACCACCCGCACGTAGTTGGCGTAGTCCTCCAGCTTCTTCGGCTGGTAGAAGCGGTCGAAGTAGCCGTTGTGGGCCTTGCCGGGGTAGTAGCTGGCCCAGAAGGGAGCGGTGCCCAGTTCGCCGAGCACCTTGATGTGATCGCGCCGGTAGCGGTAGATCTCCTTGTCGTGGAAGGTCCACGTGCCGGGCTCAGGCTCCAGGTGGTACCAGCCCAGGTACTGCAAGCCCGCGTCATGCAGCCGCGTCCAGTTGATCCCGCAGGCCTTGGCCATGAGGTTGTGACGCGTCGTCGAGTTGGTGTGCACCCCGAAGGGCGAATCCGGGGCGTCCTTGCCCCAGTAGCGCGGGCGTCGCAGTCGGTTGATGACCAGTTCGTTATAGGTGCTGACGACCTTGCCGGCCGGGTCCTCCACCCATGCTTCAATCCGCTGCGGCCCGAAGGGGTGGGCCGCGAAGGACCCGTAGTTCAGCGTCCCCTGATGCAGCGTCGCAGTTCCCAGCGCAACCGGTGCCAGGTCCTTCTGCTCGCCGTACACATCCACCAGTCGCATCTTGAGACTGGCGCCGGGTGCTGCGCCCGTCACACAGTACTGCACCACCGTGGGCTCGTCCTCAAACTGCACTCGTGCCATCGAGGCATCGGAGTCCGGGCACGTCAGCGAGACCTCGCAGGCGGCTGCAGAGGTGTAGGCGCCAGCATGGCTGCCGGGCTCCACCTGGAGGGCATCGACCCAGGCGTCTCCGTTCACTTCGAGCTTCAGCGTGTACGAGGGGACCATGAGCTGCGGGGTGAAGGTCACCTCAAGGCGCTCCCACTCACCCTTGCCTTCCGGCTGCACGGTCTTGTCTCCCACGGTCGGCCCACCGGCGAGAACCGTCAGCCGCACCTTCTCGGCGGTCTTCACATACAGGCTCGCCGTGTGCGGCTGGAAGGCCAGCGGGACCGCAAAGGGCGCACTGTAGATGCGGGTCGGCTCGGCCGTGCTGATCTTCATTGCCGGAGCGCCGCTGGGCCCAATCGTCTGCGGATCCCCGGCGATCACCACATCGTCACCGTCGGAGTTGTCGCGATCCAGCGTCCAGCCGCTCTGCAGGCCCAGCGGGAGCCTCGATACTCGCAGCAGGTTCCGAGGTCCGCCCTCAGCGTACTTGGCCTTCAGCTCCGCGATGTAGTCGGCCCTGGTAAGCTGCGTGAGCTTCAGCTTCTGGAGGTCCAGAGTCGCGGTGTCGTCCAGGCCGATGAAGAACCCGACCGCAGGAGCGTACCTGGTCAGTCGGAAGTCGTAAGTGAAGTCCTTCCAGCTCGGTCCAAGCGCAGGCCGAACACTCCAGACCGTCTTGTAGGGTGCTCCTGCATCACGGATCTGGAACTCGGCGGCACCGGCGTTGGAGCTCCGTGCCGTCAGAGTCAGGCGGAAGAAGGTCTCCTCCTTGATGTCCTCCAACGAATGGCGGAGTTGGCAGCGCCCGTCCTCCACCTTCGTCACCTGCATACGGAGATAGCGCCGCCCCTCCTCTTCGAGGGGCTGGTAGTTCATCCATACCTTTGCCCAACTGGAGTCTTCCTGCCAGCCCTGGGGCAGCACCCCGGTTGCTCTCCCGGTGGAGTTGCCGGCCTCGGCAACGGGTGTCGCTGCGGTACCAAAGTCCGTGTCAATGGGCACCCGTGTCGGCGCCTCAGGGGCATCGACCCACTCGAGTTTCACACTCTTCAGGTCCACGCTTCCCACCTTCTCAACCCGCAGATAGAGCCCCACTTCGGCCTCTTCCCTGGGCAGCTTGAGTTCATAGCGGAAATCCTGCCACCCGGTCTGCAGGGGCACAGCGGTGTCCCACAGGTACGTGTAGGGCACCTCCCGTACTCGTACCCCGATCTGCAGTGGCTGGCCCTCAAGGCTTCTTCCCCGCAAGGTCAGGCGGCACGTGGCCTCCTGACCGAAACTGGGCAGTTGCTGAACGAACTGGCACCAGTCACGCTCGATCTTGCTGACCTTGACCCGCAGGTACCCGCCTTCCTCCTCTCCCCGTCGCTCGTAGTCTGTCCACACCCGGGCCCAACTGGACTCCTCGCGCCATCCCCAGGGGAGTGCTCCCGTCGTCCGGTCCAGGGCAACGCCGGGCTGATCCGCCACCGGCTGGTCCGAGGCAGCGAAGTCGGTGCTCACGAGTGTCAGCGTCCGGGCATGGCCGATGGTCACACCCAGACAGAGAACCAGCACCGCGGTCATGTACTTGGCCATCGCAGCGTCATCCCTTCGCGGAGCATCTATCGGTGGGACACAGAAGCGGTCCTGTCTTCCCTGTCTTGTTCCCCCTTCAGGCGAAAGCATCCTGCCTGAGAAGGACCCGTGCCGAGGTCGGCGAATAGGTCTTTCGTGGCGTACAACTCGAATCAGGGAGCTTGATCGGTCCATGAAGCCGATGCCTTTTCTGTTGCTAGTAGCCCTTGTCTCTCCCGTTCTTGCGGCCCAGACGGTCGCCTTTGACAAGCCCTCCGACCTCGACCGCTGGCAGATTGAGGTGGGCAAATGGGCCGTGCAGGACGGCGCGCTGCTACACAGCGATGCCTCATCCCATCGCTCCCTGATCTGGTCTCCAGCGCAGGCCTACTCAGACGTCGACCTCACCGTGGACTTCTACATCTACCCCGACGGCAGCGGCGTTCGTGCCCCGGGCATCGTCTACCGCGCCGTCGACCAGGTAACCTACTACTACCTGCACTTCGACTACCTCAACAAGCAGATCGTCTGGGTTCGCTCGGACTCCGCCAAGGAGTGGACGGATGCCCGGCGGCACCGCACCGATGCCCTCAAGACCGGTGAGTGGATGACCGCTCGTGTGGTCTGTAAGGGCGACACCCACGAGGTCTACCTGAACGGCAAACTGCTGTTCACCGAGAAGGATGCGACGATCCCCGCCGGAGTGATCGGCCTGCGAGCGGGACAGGGCAAGATCGCCTTCCGCAATCTCCGTGTCGAGGGCACGCCGGCCACTCTCGCGAAGCCCTTTGTGGTGACCAAGCCTCCCTACGGCGTAGTCTGCTCAGATGCCGGCGCCGGAGCCTACGAAGCCTTTCCGGACCTGTGCCGCACGCGCTCTGGCGAGTTGCTGTGCGTGTTCTATGCGGGGTACAGCCACGTGAGCGTGCCCACGGAGAAGCTGCCCAGGGGTGCACGGATCGCCCTGTGCCGCTCCACCGACGACGGCAAGAGCTGGTCGCCTGCCGAGACGGTGGTCGACACACCCATCGACGACCGCGACCCCTCCATCACACAGCTTGCCAACGGTGACCTGCTGTGCGTGTACATGAGCTATGACCCGACCCGCAAGCCGGGCACCCACCAGGTCTTCACGGTCCGCTCCAGCGACGACGGCAAGACCTGGAGTGAGCCCGCACGTGTGCCCACACCTCTCACCGGCAACGAAGCCGTCTCCACACCCGTGGTGCCACTCGCCGACGGCCGCCTCCTGCTTCCGGTGTACGGGCAGATGCGGGAACCGACCACGCCGCCAAGCTGCGTCGTCGTCCTCCAGTCCCGCGACCAGGGCAAGACCTGGGAGAGCCTGAGTCTCGTTCGCTCCAAGGATTCCGAGTCGCACGAGCCCTGCCTGCTGCCCATGCCGGACGGTCGTCTGCTGATGATGATCCGCCCCACCATGACCTCCTGTGAATCCACCGACGGCGGCAAGACCTGGACAGAGCCCAAGCCCATCGGTGTACAGGGCGACGCCCCCTACCTCTTGCTCACCTCCAAGAACCTGCTGCTCTGCGCCTTCCGACATCGCCCGACAGCCAGCACCTGTCTCATCTACAGCCGGGACTTCGGCCGCACCTGGAGCGATATGGTCACCCTCGACAGGGTGCTGGGCGCCTACCCGAGCATGGTCGAGCTTCCGGACGGCCGCGTCCTTGTCGTCTACTACACCGAGGGCAGCGGTTCGGACATCCGCTGTCTGTATCTCCGCGCTGACGATAGCGGCGTGCAGGTTCTGCCGCGCGACTGAACCGCCCGTAACTGACGCAGACTTCGCCCCACACACGCAGGTGTTCGCAATGGCCCGGTCCATCAACGACGCACATGCCGCTCTTGCCATCAAGCGCTCCATGGAGGTCAGACGCGAGGAGTACCTCGACCACATGACCTTCCGCCAGAACCGCAGGGCGCTCTTCACGGAGATCTTCGGACCCATCGTCGGACTCAAGGAGGAATGGGCGGCGCAGGGAGCGTCGCCCCAGGAACTGGACATGTCGGCCTTCCGGTTCCGCCGCCATGCGGTCGGGGGCATCCCGCTGAACACCGGTTGGATGGGCGGCCCCGAGCCCACCCTCCAGGAAGAGACCGACGACTACATCATCGGCACCGACCGCTACGGGCGTCGTGTCAAGCTCATGAAGAAGGCCGCCACGCTCCCGCTGCCTCTCGATCACCCGGTGCGGACCATGGATGACTGGCTCGCCCTGCGCCACCACTACGAGTTCTCCGAGGCCCGCTTCGGCAAGGACTGGGAGCAGACCGCAAAGGCCCACCTGGAGGCCGGTCGCGTCGTGAGCGTCTCTATTCCGGGCGGCTTCGACGAACCTCGGCAGCTTCTCGGCGAGGAAACCCTCTGCGTGGCCTACTACGAGCAGCCCGAGCTGATCCACGACATCCTGGAGACCATCGGCTACACCGCTTACCGTGTGCTTGAGCGCGTCTCCCAGACGGTCACCGTCGATATGCTCAGCGTCCACGAGGACATGGCGGGCAAGGGTGGCCCGCTGGCCGGCCCCAGGCAGGTAACGGAGTTCATCAAGCCCTACTACCGCCGTCTCTGGGACATGCTTCAGGAGCGCGGTGCGCGGGTCTTCAATCAGGACTCCGACGGTGACATGAACGCCGTCATCCCCGCCTTCCTCGACGCCGGGGTGAACATCATGCACCCCATGGAGCCCGCAGCGGGCATGGACATCGTCAAGACCCGCGAGACCTACGGTTCGCGTCTCGCCTTTGAGGGCGGCATCGACAAGCACGTGCTGCGCCAAGGTCACGGGGCGATCGAGGCGGAGCTCGAGTACAAGATCCCGCCCATGGTCGCTTCGGGAGGGTGCGTGCTGGGGCTGGATCACCGCATCCCCAACGGAACGCCGCTGGAGGCATACCGCTTCTATCATGCCAAAGCCTGGGAGATCATCGAGCGAGAGGAGGCCCGGTTGGCCAGGTCTTGAGGCCGCTGTCCGTTGCAGCGAAGGGAGTAGTCGCACTCTCATGCCCGTTTGGGCCAAGGTACGAAGAGGGTATTACCCCTAGCGTATGTATCCTGTGAGGTAGCTCCCATGCCCCTTTGCCTTGCAGTACCAGAGGGCCCGGGCCGGTACCCACTCAGTCCGCACCCTGGGTGACCGCGCCGTGGCCCCGCATTCTCAGTAGGGAGGTTGGCCCTATGAGTCTCACCCGCAAAGCCCTGGCCGTCGGTGCCGCGCTTGCGCTGTGCCTGGCTGCCGTGGGACTGGGATCGATGGTCCGGATGGCCCTACCTGGGCTTGCTCCGCCCGTCGCCTACGCACAGCAGGCAACGGCCACCACTCAAGCCGCTCTGCCCCAGGCTCGTGTCGAGAAGTTCACCAACGAGGGGGTTGTCCGTGGCAAGGTCTTCATCGGCACCCGCGAGGTTATCCGCTGCGTCTGGCCTTCTGCGGAGCTTGAGCCCTTCGAGCGGGCATCGCTCGCTGCAGGTCGCATCAATCTCGCGCTGGGGGCTGGCGCAGGTCCTGGTGACTTCCAAGCGGTCCAGCAGCAGGCGGGCGGTCCTTGGATAGTCGTCGCCGGGGACCGCGTGATCATCAGCGTAGCTCCCAAGGAGCCCGCTGCCTACGGAATCACAGAGCAGGGGGTTGCCCAGCGCTGGGCAACCAGCATTAACAACGCGCTCTACGAGGCCTTCGGCACCAAGCCCGGCCAGCCCAAACCTCTGCCGCCGATGCCTCTTGAGGCGCGCAAGGCGGTCGTCAACGGCAACGAAGCCGGCGTCCTGGTCTACAACAACAACGAGGTCCTCCGCATCCTCGCCCCCGCTGCGAGCATGGGTGCCTATGACCGCGCCAACATCGTGGCCGATCGCCTCCGCAAGGCCGTCTCCGAGGGCGCAATGGCCCAGGATGTTCGTGCCGCCGATGTCTACGGGATGTCCGTGGTCCAGGTCGGCGAGACCCTCCTGATCACCGTCGATGATGAGGACGCCCGGCGAGCCGGCAAGGAGCCGCAGGCCCTGGCCCGCACCTGGGCCTCGAGCATCTCCAATGCCATCGCCGCTCACTACGCCAGCGCCGGTGGCTCAGTCCAGCCGCCGACCGAGGAGTGGCAGCCCACAGAGCCCTACGAGGACAAGTGGGTGCCCATCATCAGCGTGCTTGAGGGCGTCAAGCTCGGTATGGCTCGGGTGAACGGCCCGTCCTCCGCAGTGTCCCTCGTTCAGGCGGTTGCACAGCTTGAGACGCACTGGAAGGACTACGTCGAGATCGACCTCTACGTACCCATCTCCACCAAGGTGCCGGGGAAGACCCTTGACCGCGTCAAAGCCGTCGGGGTTACCGGCCTGGGTGACATCAAACTCTAGAGGAGGCGCCAGCCATGATCAAACGCAAGCCCTATCATTGTCTCGTGGCGCTCTTGTGCGCCTTCTGCTTCTTCGTCGGCCTCAATGCCGCACCACCTCCGGCCATGGCACTTGACCTCGGAGGCGCCCTCGGAACGGTCCTTAAGGTCGGCGGCATCGCTCTTGTCGTCAAGCAGTTCGGCGACCAGATCGACAGCTTCATCAACAGCGTGCTGGGCCAGAAGGGCATCGGGCACGAGGGCAAGACCAAGGTCGTACCGATCCTCCGCATCGGATCGGGCACGGCTGTCGGTGCGGTTCAGGTCGTCGGTCCCGCAGTCCAGGTCAAGAAGGTCCAGGCGGTCGCAGAGGTTGAGATGACCATCGGCAATCGCGTCCGCGCTCGAGCCCTGATTCCCATCACCACCAAGAAAGCGGAGACTTCCAGCATCCGTGGCGTCGGCGGAGTCGGGGTCTCGGCCAACATCAAGTTCCCGCTGTAGCACCTCAGGGCAGCACTGCCTGATCTACGGGCGCGAGTTCGTTCACCTCTGTCGGTGTACGCTAGCTCGCGCCCCTTTCCGTGTCGGGAACACTTTCGTCATGCCGACGTCAGACCTTGCGACACCAACCTGCTGAAACACACAAGCGCCACCCGTTCTGGAGGAGGATGGGTTGCATGACACGCTGCGTCATCGCTTTGGTCCTGCTCATCGTCGGCATCGCTTCCGCCCAGGTGACTGAGCCGGTCGGCGGTCCACCCACACCACCACCCCTGCAGCCCCAGGCCGACTACTCTCGCAGCGCCCCGAGCTTGGGCGACAAGACCTATACAGTCCATGTGGCGGGCACGGTCCGCGACGCCTTCACCGAGCTACGCAAAGCAACAGGGCTCTACTTCTCACCGGCCTTCGAGCCACCGGGCCGACCGGGCGTCGTCCAGAGCCCCGCCAAGCTCATGGAGACCCCTGTGTTGCTGGACTTCGAGAACACAACGCTGGACAAGATCCTGCTCTCACTGTGCGAACAGGCGGGTCTCGTCTACGAGGTCAACGCAGGCCAGATGATCACCTTCCGACTCGGCGACCTGAAGCTGGACAGCCGCCCAACCGTCGGGGTCGAGGACTTCACCCTCCGCGTTACTGGTGCCGGCATCACCTCTCGGCGCAGCTTCATCTTCGGTTGGGGCTGGGACACGCCCGATCAGCCGGACTACAACGACCAGCTCTACCTGACCCTGCAGATCAGCGCGAAGTCGCCCGAGGCGATGAGCCGTCTGGCGGGCATCGGAGGCACCCTCAATGCCGTCACGGACAAGGGCAGCACGCTGGACTCGCCCATGGTAGGGCCGGATGGTGACCGCCCCATCATCGTGTCACGAGTCGCGGGTGGACCTGGCGGCCTGCCAAGCCTGACCTCCTACCCCACCCAACTCATCTTCACCGCCCCGACGGATGGCGCGCAGAAGGTCACCCGGCTCCAGGGCAACCTGCTTTTGTTCTCCGACGTGTCCAGCATCGACCTGCGGATTCCAGCGGGAGCTGGGCCCGGCGAGAGCTTCGAGCAAAACGGGACCAAGCTGACGGTGGAGAGCTCCCGGCAGCTTGAGGACGGGTTCGAGATCGTCCTGCGGCGCACCGACCCTTCGCGTCCAACTCCGCCGCCTCCGCCACCGCCTGCTCCCCTTGTGCCTCCTGGAGGACCTGTTCCGCCCGCTGGTCCGGGCGCTCCGCCACCAGCCGGACTGGGCGCTCCAGGTGGACCGGCGGCCCC
>JBDKVB010000149.1 GCA_039679385.1 Armatimonadia bacterium
CCCCAGGGGTATCCGGTCTGGCCGGCGCGCCGTCTGCCCCCCTGGCCAGGGGGGCAGACGGGCTCCCCCACACACCGTGGGGAATGACCCATCCTCCCACGCCCTTGCGCATCATACAAGGGGGACAAAGGGGGTGAGGTGCCGTTGCCGTGCGCGCAGAAGGGGCAGGGGTGAGGTGCCGTTGCCTTACCCCAGCCGCACGCGGCGCAGACGCAGCGAGTTGCCGACCACCGACACCGAGGAGGCCGCCATCGCCGCCGCCGCAATCACCGGATTCAGCAGTCCCAGCGCCGCGGGCGGAATCGCCACCACGTTGTAGCCGAAGGCCCAGCCGAGATTCTGGCGGATATGCCGCAGTGTCGCTCGGCCGAGGTTCAGGGCTCGCAGGACTCCCTGCAGGTCGCCGCTGATGAGCGTCACCTCGCCGGTCTGCATGGCAACATCGGTCCCCGTTCCGAGCGCGATCCCGACATCGGCCTGCGCCAGCGCCGGAGCATCATTGATGCCGTCGCCGACCATGGCGACGGCCAGTCCCTGCTCCTGCAGGTCGGCCACGCGCTGCGCCTTATCCTCGGGTCGCACTCCGGCCAAGACCTCCTCGATTCCCGCCTGCCGGGCAATCGCCTGAGCCGTCGCCTCGTTATCCCCGGTCACCATCATCACTCGCACACCGAGGCCCTTGAGCCCTGCCAGGACCTCGCGTGTGCCGGGCTTGAGGGTGTCCAGTAGCGCGATCAGCCCCAGAGCCGCGCCGTCGCCGACGACCACAGACACCGTCTTGCCCTCAGCCTCCAGGCGCAGCCGTTCCGCCTCCAGGTCGCCCAGTTCCACTCCCTGCTCCCGCAGCATGCTCGCACTACCCACCAGGACCCGCTGACCGTCGAGACTCGCCTCCACGCCACGCCCCGGGATCGCACGGAACTCCGTCACCTCCGGCGGCGTGTCCGGGCAGGCCGCCACGATCGCCCGAGCCAGCGGGTGCTCAGAGGACTTCTCGGCGGCGGCAGCCAGGCACAGCACCTTCTGCCGCTCGCTCTCCGATTGTCCCGCACGAGCGATCACCTCGGTCACCTGTGGCCGACCTTCGGTAATCGTCCCGGTCTTGTCCAGCACCACCACCTGAACTCGTCCGAGGGTCTCCAGGGCCGCCGCATCGCGAATCAGGATCCCATGCCGCGCTCCGAGTCCCGTGCCGACCATCACGGCCGTAGGCGTCGCCAGTCCCAGGGCACACGGACACGCGATCAGCAGCACCGCCGTCGCGTTCAGCAGCGCCGTCGTCCAGGGCGCTTCGCCCCGGCCAAGCACTCCCCACAGCACCAGAGTCAGCGTCGCCAGCGCCAGGATGGCCGGCACGAAGATCGCCGAAACGCGGTCCGCAAGGCGCTGAATCGGAGGCTTCGAGCCCTGCGCCTCGGTCACGAGTAGCACGATCTGCTGCAACGCCGTCTCCTGCCCCACACGGGTCGCCCGGACTCGCAGCACACCCTCGCGATTCACCGTGGCGCCGATCACCTCGTCACCCTCGCCCTTCGCCACCGGTACGCTCTCACCCGAGATCATCGCCTCGTCCACCGCCGAGGCCCCACTGACCACGACGCCATCCGTCGCCACCTGTTCGCCGGGTCGGACGATGAACTCGTCGCCCACCACAAGCTCCGACACGGGCACCTCCACTTCGTCGCCCTCCTGCACCACCCGGGCAGTTCGCGGGGCAAGATCCAGCAGCGTCAGCAGGGCCGCCGAGGTCTGACCACGGGCGCGCATCTCCAGGAACCGCCCCAGCGTGATCAGCGTCAGGATCATCGCCGCCGTATCAAAGTACAGGTGACTTCCGGGCCGCCGCAGCATCGCTGCCAGGCTGTACAGGTACGCCGCACTCGAGCCCAGCGCAATCAGCACATCCATGTTCGTCGTGAGCCGTCGCAGCGCAGCCCAGGAGTTCACGTAGAACTGCCGGCCCAGGACCACCTGCACCACCGTCGCCACCACCAACAGCAGCGCGCCCTGCCCGGCGAAGGCGGGCATCATACTCACCGGCATCAGGATCGCCGAGGCGGCGGCGCCCAGGACCACAAGATGCCACTGCCCAGCGATCTCCCGTTCCCGCTTGAGCGCTTCCGCTTCCTGGTCGAGGTCCTCCGGAAGTGCCGCCTCATAGCCCGCGTCCTCAACCACGGCGATCAGGTCGGCGGAGGAGGTCTCCTCTTCGTCGTATTGCACCTGCGCAGTCTCGGCGGCGAAGTTGACGTTGGCCGCAGCCACTCCCTTCGCACTCCGCAGCGCACGCTCGATGTTCGCAGCACAGCCGGCGCAGTGCATGCCGGCCAGTTTCAGTCGCGCAGTCTTCATCCCAGCCACCTCCTCGAAGCTGAACCACCTTCACTTGCATGCCGTCCAGTCCCTGCCTCGGGCCTTCCTTAGTCCAGGTCGGGAACAATTCCTTCACGGCTCAAGTCATGTTCCACGAGGTGGGACAGACCACCACCACGAATCCCAAGATGGCGACTTGTCTCTTCTGCCCCATATACCCAGGGAGGTCATCATGCGAACAGCCTGCTGTGTCGTCGCGCTAGGTCTCTTGACCGTCACGTGCGTCTTTGCGCAGCAACCCGTGACCCCTGCCGCCAGTCTGGGCATGGAGATCACGGTGTACAACTCCAACATGGCCCTCGTGAAGGACATGCGAGGGCTCATTCTCACCAAGGGCTTCAACAACGTCCAGTTCGACGATGTCGCCGCACAGATCGACCCGACTTCGGTTCACTTCAAGTCCACGACTGCTCCGGCCGCCGTAACCATCCGCGAGCAGAACTACCAGTACGACCTCGTCAGCCGCGCCAAGCTCCTCGAGAAGTTCCTCGGCAAGCCCATCACGATCAAGCAAAAGAACGAGGGCGCCGCTCCAACGGTCATCACCGGCACCCTCATGAGCGCCAGGGATGGCCTGGTCATCAAGACCCCCGACAAGCTGATCATCTGCAGCCCCGACAGCATCGAGCTGCCTTCACTCCCCGAGGGTCTTATCGTCAAGCCGACGCTGAACTGGCTCGTCGATTGCGCCCAGGCCGGCCGCCACAGCACCGAGGTCTCCTACATCACCAACGGCATCAACTGGGCCTGTGACTACGTCGCCGTCATCAACGACAAGGACACCCAGGGCGACCTCAACGGCTGGGTCACCGTCAACAACCAGAGCGGCGCCACCTACAACAACGCCAAGCTCAAGCTCATCGCCGGTGACGTGCGCCGAATCACGCCACCAAGACCGATGCCAGCGGGCCGCATGGCCATGGGCGGCGCCGTGATGACAATGGCCGCGCCGCAGTTCGAGGAGAAGGCCTTCTTTGAGTACCACATGTACACCCTTGGCCGCCGCACGACGGTCCGCGACAACGAGACCAAGCAGATTGAGTTGCTTACCGCCGCCGACATCCCGCTCAAGAAGCTCTACTTCTTCGACGGCCAGCGCCAGGCCAAGGATGAGGAAGGCAAGGCGAAAGCCCAGGTGAAGATCGAGTTCGCCAACTCCCAGCAGAACAACCTCGGTATGCCGCTGCCCAAGGGCAAGGTCCGCGTCTACAAGGCCGACACCGACGGCAGCCTCCAGTTCGTCGGTGAGGACCAGATCGACCACACGCCCAAGGATGAGAAGGTCCGCCTCTATCTGGGCGATGCCTTCGATGTCGTCGGGCAGTGGGCTCAGACCGCTCGCCGCAAGATCGCTGACAACGTCTGGGAGACCTCCGTCCAGATCAAGCTGCGCAACCACAAGACCGAGGACATCAGCGTCACCTGCACCGAGCACGCCGGCGGCGACTGGACCATCACCAACTCCAGCCACCAGTACACCAAGAAAGACGCCCAGACCTTCGAGTTCACCGTGCCGGTGAAGAAGGACGCTGAGACGGTCGTCACCTACACGGTACGCGTGACCAGCTAAGCACCGGGCCCTTGCGCTCGCGCTTCCTGAAACACCAACCGGGATCGAAAGGAATAGCCTCATGAACCGCCTTGCATGGATTGTCTGTCTCGTGTCCCTGGCCCTTAGCCCCGCCTTTGCCCAGACCAAGACCGTGCAGCCCGGCGCCTCGGTCGGGATGGAGTTGACCGTCTACAACGTCAACATGGCGCTGGTCAAGGACACCCGGATGCTGAACCTCGCCCGGGGCCTTAACGACGTCCAGTTCACCGACGTGGCCGCCCAGATCGACCCCACCTCGGTGCACTTCAAGTCAATCACAGCGCCGGCCTCAGTAGTCGTGCGTGAGCAGAACTACCAGTACGACCTGGTGAGCCGCGAGAAGCTCCTGGAGAAGTACCTGGGCAAGCCCATCACGATCAAGGAAAAGAACGAGGGCGCCGCTCCCACGGTCATCACCGGCACGCTCATGAGCGCACAGGACGGTATCGTCCTTAGGACCCCGGAGAAGCTGGTTATCAGCAACCCCGACAGCCTTGAGCTGCCTTCGCTTCCCGAGGGCCTCATCGTCAAGCCGACCCTCAACTGGTCGGTGGAGTGCCTGCGGGCGGCCAACCACAAGGTCGAGGTCTCCTACATCGCCGACGGCATCCAGTGGAGCGCCGACTACGTGGCCGTCGTCAACACCGACGACACGCTGACCGACCTCAACGGTTGGGTCACCCTCGACAACAAGAGCGGCGCGACCTACGACAACGCCAAACTCAAGCTCATCGCCGGTGACGTGCGACGCACTCCGCCTGCCAATGCAAACCGCCAGGTGGAATACCTGATGATGGACGCTGCGAAGAGTGTGGAGAGGCAGTTCGAGGAGAAGGCCTTCTTCGAGTACCACATGTACACCCTGGCTCGGCCGACCACGGTTCGCGACAACGAGACCAAGCAGATCGAGCTGCTCACTGCCGCCAACGTGCCCGTCAAGAAGCTCTACTTCTTCGACGGCCGTAACCGGCAGCTCGATGACCAGAACCGCGCCAAGTGCCAGGTCAAGCTCGAGTTGGTCAACTCCGAGCAAAACAACCTCGGCATGCCTCTGCCCAAGGGCAAGGTCCGCGTCTACAAAGCCGACACCGACGGCAGCCTCCAGTTCGTCGGCGAGGACCAGATCGACCACACCCCGAAGGACGAGAAGGTCCGCCTGTACCTGGGCGATGCCTTCGATGTGGTCGGCGAGTGGCGGCAGCTTGAGACCCGGCGCATCGCCGACAACGTCTGGGAGAACACCATCGAGGTCAAGGTGCGCAACCACAAGCAGGAGGCCGTGAACGTCACCTGCACCGAGCACGCCTCCGGCGACTGGCAGATCCTCAAGGAGAGCCAGCCCAGCACCAAGAAGGACGCGCAGACCTTCGAGTACTCCGTTCCCGTGCCGAAGGACGGCGAGGCCACCGTTACCTATACGGTTCGCGTGACCGGATAGGGCAGCAGCCTCAGGCCGTCTGTCTGTCCACTGTTTGGGGCTGGTGCGCCCTACCTGGTCTCGCACCGCCCTTCTCCCTCTCCCCTCGGGAGAGGGCTGGGGTGAGGGGCAGTTGCCGTCGCCTTTCGCCGTTGTCTTGCGCCGTTGCCTTTCCCCCTCGCCACTGCGTGGAGAGGGGGCAGGGGGTGAGGTGCCGTTGCCTTTTCTTCTCACCACCGCGTGGAGAGGGATGCCGAAGGCAGGGGTGAGGTGCCTCTGCCCGTGCCGAAGGACGGCGAGACCACGGTTACCTATACGGTTCGAGTGACCGGATAGAGGCAAACCGTCGCAGATAGTATATGGATTGACCAAACAGGGATCGCAGGGAAGGTAGTCTTGACCACGTGGTGGAAACCTTCCTTGCGGTCCCTGTTTGCGTGTCTGCTCCTTCCCGTATACCGGACAGGGCCCGTGCCTTCGCACCGCCTCATACCACAACCGGGATGGAAAGGAGTCGTGTCATGAGACGCCTCGCATGGGTTGCCTGTCTCCTCGCTTTGCCCCTCGGACCTGCCCTCGCTCAGCAGAAGCCGGTACAACCGGGGCCCTCCCTCGGGATGGAGCTGACGGTCTACAACATCCGCCTTGCGCTAGTGAAGGACCTCCGTACGCTATCCCTGACAAAGGGCCTCAACGAGGTGGAGTTCACCGACATCCCCTCAGAGCTCGAGCCGACCTCGGTACACCTGAGGTCACTCACTGCGCCGGATGCGGTCGTGCTGCGTGAGCAGAGCTTCCGGGACGGTGTGGCAGACGACCCAATGATCCTCGACTCGTACTTTGGCGGGCCTGTCACCGTCAGAAGAGCGGAAGGGAACGCCCCGCCCACGGTGATCACCGGCGAGCTTCTGAGCTTCGATGGTTTCGGGGACATCGTGACCGTCAAGACGGCAGACAAGATCGTTGTGTGCAAGCTGGGCGCCCTGGAGCTGCCCCTCGCGCCGGACGGCCTGACCACCAGGCCGACCCTCAACTGGTCGGTAGAGTCCTCGCAGGCCGCCACCCACAAGGTCGAAGTGTCCTACCTGACCAACCAGGTCATGTGGAGCGCTGACTACGTGGCTATCGTCAACGCCGACGACAGCCTCGCCGACCTGAAGGCCTGGGTCACGGTCTCCAACCACAGCGGGGCGACCTTCCCGAACACTCGCCTCAAGCTTGTCGCCGGCGATGTGCAGAGGCTTGAGCCGCCCCGGCCGCCGGCGCAGACGCTGGGCACTCCGCAGGGCGAGCTGCAGGCCATTATGGCCGGGGAGCCGCCGGTCAAGCTGAAGGCCTTCTTCGAGTACCACCTGTACACGCTGGCCCGGCCGACCACGGTGCGCGACAACGAGTCCAAGCAGATCGAGTTCCTGACCACCACCAACATCCCTGTCAAGAAGCTCTACCTCTTCGATGGCCAGGATCAGAAGCTCGACTACGAGGGGCGCGGCAAATGCCGGGTCAAGGTTGAGCTCATCAACTCCCAGAAGGACAACCTCGGCATGCCGCTGCCGAAGGGCAAGGTCCGCGTCTACAAGGCCGACGATGACCAGAGTCACCAGTTCGTCGGCGAGGACGTCATCGACCACACCCCGAAGGACGAGAAGGTCCGCCTCTACGTGGGCAACGCCTTCGACGTTGTGGGCGAGCGACACGAGCTTGACCGCAAGCAACTCGACGAGAACACCTACGAGAGCGCCGTCGAAGTCAAGCTTCGTAACCACAAGACGCAGGACATCACCGTTGCCTGTGTCGAGCACGCCTCCGGCGACTGGCAGATCCTCAAGGAGAGCATGCCCAGCACCAAGAAGGACGCGCAGACCTTCGAGTACTCCGTTCCGGTGCCGAAGGATGGCGAGGCCACCGTCACCTACACGATCCGCGTGACCCGGACAGAGGAGTAGCCTTAGGTCGTCTGTCTGCCCACTGTTTGGGGCCGGGGTGAGCTGTCGTGTCGTTGCCTTTGGCCGTTGTCTTGCGCCGTTGCCTTTCCCCCTCGCCACTGCGTGGAGAGGGGGCAGGGGGTGAGGTGCCGTTGACTTCCCCCCTCGCCACCGCGCGGAGAGCGGATGCCGAAGGCAGGGGGTGAGGTGCCCTCCAGGCACTCTCCGTCCCGCCAAACAGGGACCGGGAGGAAGGTAGTCTGCCCCGTGGGGCGGAAACTCTCCTTTCGGTCCCTGTCCGCGTGCCTGCGACTCTTCGCAGCGCCGACCGGGGCGATTCCGATCAGCGCCTCTGTCTGCCCATGACCTTCACCGTCCTCATCCCCAGCTACCGCCGTCCAGACTCGCTGCTGCACTGTCTGGACAGTCTGCTCCTGGGCAGCCGACTCCCCGACGAGATCGTGGTCGTCCTGCGCGACCTTGACGAGGACAGTCGGCGCGCCCTCGACGGCTGGCGGGCGACGCATCCCCTCCCGGCGGGCACCAACCTGCGCCAGACTCTCGCGGATCGTCCGGGGCAGATCGTCGCCATGAACTGCGGGCTCCAGGCGGCGACGGGCGACGTGGTCTGCTTCACCGACGATGACTGCGTGCCGCGTCCCGACTGGCTGGAGCGCCTCAGCGCGCACTACGGTCAGGACTCCGTCGGCGGCGTCGGTGGCCGCGATCTGGTCCACGAGGAAGGCACGACCCTGCACGGCAAGGTCACCGAGGTAGGCCGCCTCACCTGGTGCGGTCGGCTGATCGGCAACCATCATCTTGACTATGAGGGCCCGGCGCTGAGGGTCGATCACCTCAAAGGCGCCAACATGAGCTTCCGGCGTGAGTTGCTGCAGCCCTTCGACGAGCGCATGTCCGGCGGTTCCTCCTGCCTCAATGACACGGATGCCTCGCTGCACGTCACCGGCCAAGGCTTCCGGCTGATCTACGACCCGCTGGCGATCGTCGACCACTACCCGGCGCAGCGCTTCGACACATCAACGCGCGTCAAGACGGACCCCGGTCTGGTATACTCAGACAGCCACAACTGGGTCTACTGCATGTTCAAGCACCTGGGGCCTGTCCGCCGCTGGGTGTTTTTCGCCTATGCCGTACTCGTGGGCGGCGGGTCGCGACTGGGCCTGGGAAAGTGGCTGTGGCGCTTGCCGCGAGAGCCTCGGGAGGCGACCCGTTCCCTGGTCGCAGCGACCCGGGGCAAGTTCGCCGGCCTGCGCACCTATCGGCAAAGTCGCGGCCAAGTTCCCGTCAACCAGAACCGCTGAGCCGCCGGCCACATCGATTGCTGTCACCATCTCTAGGGCGTCCTGCAACTCTATGCGCATCGCCATCGTCACCGAGCATGTGAACCGTCGTGGGGGCCAGGAGCGCGTCGTGGCCGAAGTGGCCGAGCGCCTGAGCCGCTACCATGAGGTCCATCTCTTCTGCTTCGAGGCCGACCCGCTCAAGGGCGAGCGGCTCACCGTGCATCCCGTCTGGTGCCCCTTCCACTCCTCCAGTCTCGAAGGTCTGTGGATACTGGCCAGTTCGCTCTTCTTCCTGCGCGACCCGCACTTCGACGCCGTCATCTCCCAGGGCGGAAACAGCCTCCGGCAGAACTTCTGCGTCATGCATACCTGCCACGCGCTCCGGGCGGCACGAACGCGTGATGTCGAGTGGCGCTACCATCCGCCGAGCTTCGCGAAGCGTCTGACGCAGCGACTACGGGCACGGCTCTTCCTGCATTTCGAGGGGCGGGCCGTGAAGCGCTGCAAGGGTGGCGTCATGACCGTCTCGCGCTTCCTCAAGGACTACGCCATGGCCCAGCATGGCCTGTCCGAGGAAGACATCCACGTCACCGAGAACGGCGTCGATCACGCCACCTTCCATCCCGGATTGCGTGAGCACTGGCGGCCCCTTGTCCGCGAGCAGTTGGGCATTCCCGAGGAGGCCTTTGTCGTCCTGTTCGTCGGCGGCCGTTGGTTCGACAAAGGAGTTCCCTTTCTGGTGGAGGCGCTGCGCCTGATGAAGGACCGCCAGGCTCACCTGGTGGTGGTCGGCAAGGGGGATGTGGGCTTTTTCCAGGACTTCGCCGCACAGCAGGGAGTGGCCGACCGCCTGCACCTGTGTCCGCCAACCTACGAGCCTCAACGTTACTATGCCTCCGCCGACTGCTTCGGTTTCCCCAGCGATGCCGAGGGTTTCCCCCTGGTCATCGGCGAGGCAGCCTCCTGTGGTCTGCCCCTTATCATCACTCCCGTCGGCGGCGCCGAGCATCTGGTCGAGGAGGGTGTGAGCGGGTTCATCGTGCAGCCTGACGCTGCCCAGATCGCCGATCGCCTTGACCAGCTCGCGGGTGACCGAGAGCGTCTCGCTGCCATGAGCGATGCCGTGTATCGCAAGTCCCTGAAGCTCTCCTGGGATGCGCAGGCTCGCGCCATCATGCGGGTCCTCGAGCAGCGCACCGGCCTCGGCCTTGGCACCAGTGACCTGATGGCGGCTGCCGAAGAGCGGTCGCAGGGCGGCGATGCACGTTGAGAATCGCCGCTATCAGCCACTCCTGCACCATCGACGTCAACCAGCGCATCTACCTGGAGCTTAGCAAGCACCCGGAGGTCGAGCTGCTGCTGATCGCGCCGCTGCGGTGGCGCTCCTCCCTGCGCGGCACCGTCACCTTTGCCCCGCTCGAAGGCCTGGAGCAGGTCTCCCAGGGGAGCCCCATTCTCTTCGCCGGCAGCATCCACTTCCACAGCTACCGGCACCTGTACCCGGCCCTTGAGCACTTTCGCCCGGACCTCCTCTACATGGATGAGGAGCCCTACTCCTTCGTGACCAGTCAGGGCCTGGCCCTGTGCCGTCGGCTGGGCTGCAAGTTCGTCTTCTACACCAAGCAGAATCTGCTCAAGCACTACCCGCCACCCTTCTCCCTGATGCAGCGGCAGGTCTTGCGTGCCACAGACCATGCCATGGCCGTCAGCGAAGGCGCTGCCCAGGTCCTGCGTGCCTGTGGCTACGACGGCGGAATCACCATCCTGCCCCATGGCGTCGATACCGACACCCTGACACCACGTGACAGTGAGGAACTGCGCATAAGGCTGGGTGCAAAGCGTCCAATCCTTGGCTATGCGGGGCGAATCGAGAGGGAGAAGGGCGTGTGGGATCTGCTGGAGGCGGCACGCGTGCTCGTGGAGCGCCGGGGACCGACCTTCACCGTCCTGCTCATCGGCGACGGCCGGGAGCGCTGGCGGTTGGCGGCAGCGGCTGAGGCCTCCCTGCCTCCGGGCGTGTTTCAGTTCACCGGCAGCGTGGCGCACAACGCCATGGCCGACTACCTGAACGTGCTGGACGTCCTGGTCCTGCCCTCACGCACGCGGCGGCATTGGAAGGAGCAGTTCGGCCGAGTTCTCGTCGAAGCGCTGGCTTGCGGGGTGCCGCTGGTGGGGTCTGATTCGGGCCACATTCCCGAACTGGTGAAAACCACGGGGGGCGGTCTGGTCTTCCACGAGGGGCGCGCCGACGACCTCGCCGACAAGCTCGGCTACCTCATGGATCATCCGGCGGAGGCCCGAGAGATGGCCTCGCGGGGACGTCAGGTAGTCCTCCAGGACTACTCCTACCCCAGGGTGGCGCAGACCCTCTACGAAGCCCTCAAGACCGTGGTGTAGAACCCAGGTCGCGCAGAGCCGTAGACGCTGCCCCGGGGACGCTCAGTCCGCCGGGTCCCAGCTCTCCTGCCAGTGCGACAGTCGCCCGCCGAGACGCCGCAGCAGGCTGGTCCACCCCGGGTGCAGCAGGAAGAGCAGGTACAGGGCCGCTACCAGGGCGGTCGTGGAGTAGTCGCGCAGATACTCCTCCCAGCGCAGGTCGGAGGCGGCCGGCGCCTCACCACCCGCCTGGGTGACGGCCTCTGCGGCTCGGGTTCGCTCCCGAAGGTTTGACGCGAGACCCCAGGCCTTCTGCGCGTGTCCCAGTGCCTCCCGCGGCAGCTTCTGCCCAATCAGATACTCCGCCAGCCCCAACTGGATGCCGTAGCTATCCGGCTTCTTGATCGCAGCATGCCGCAGACATCCGGCGGCGTCTCCCACTCGCTTATCCCGCACGTACAGCTTCGCCAGGAGCAGTTGCGCCTCCGGGTCGTCCTCGCGGTATGCCAGATAGGCCACTCGCCCCGCCGCGAGCTTGTCGCCCTGATTGATCTGCGCCTCCAGCAGCGTTGCCCGAACCTCATGCCGCCAGGGCGCCAGCCGCAGAGCACGCTCCAGCAGACCGATGGACTCCGCCTCATGGCCCTGCAAGGCTACGATTCGCCCCGCGGCTACCAGGTTGTCCGCAGCCCGCTCCAGGGCAGCCTTCGAGGCGCTGGTGTTGTTGAGTACCGCCGTCGAGGCCGCTGAGGCGTAGGCCCTCGCCGAGGTGATCCGCGAGAGCGCTGCGTACCCGTACAGACCGTACTTCTCCAGGCTCACGCTCAGGTTCTCGTAGAAGGGCGCCAGGTGGTACCCGGCACGATGGAAGGACACCTCGAGGCTGACCAGCGCGAGGAGAAGCCCAAGCATCACTGCCTGTCGCAAGGGAACCACAGATGAGAACCTGCCCTGAGGGGGTCGAAGACGGCCGTCGCAGCCGTCCTGTTCGCTAGTCACAACACCGGCGCGCCCGCAGGCAACACTGAACGCGCCAGTCCAATCCAATCACGCAGCCGCGAGGGCCGGCTATACCTCCAGCTTGCCCTCACGACTCGCGGTCACGTAGCCCATGCACCACTCGTCCATCCCCAGGAGTGCGCTGGCCGCGAGCAGCTCGGCCATGATCTTCTCATCCAGCGGATCCATGATCGCCGAATCCAGCCCCGCCATCATCGCCAGGCCCAGGAACACACGGTTCATCAGCTTGCGATTCGGGAGCCCAAAGGAGATGTTGCTCAGACCGCAGGTGATGTGGGCCTCGGGGCAGAACTCGTGCACCGCCTGGATGGCCTGGAACACGTGCCGGCCGGTCTCATGCTGCGTGCTCAGCGGGGCGATGACCGGATCCAGGAAGATGCGCTCCGGCTTCACGCCGGCCCCGGTGAGCTCATCAATCAGACGCTTTGCCGTCACCTCACGCTGCCCGGCCTGCGAGGGCATCCCCTCATCGCCCATGGCCAGGGCGACGACGTTTGCCCCGGTGTCGGCCACCAGTCCCAGCAGGCTGTCGATCTTGGCCTTCTCCGCGGTGATCGAGTTAATCATCGGAATCTGGTCGCCGCGGTAGGCGTCGAAGGCGGCCTCGATCGCCAGCACATTGGGGCTGTCGAAGCTCAGAGGCTTCTTCGTCGCGCTCTGCGCGGTCTCCACGAGCCAGCGCATGTCGCTGACCTCAGCGTCGCCCGTGGTGCCCGGATTGACATCGATGAAGGCAGCGCCGGCCTCATCCTGCCGCCGTGCCAGATCGATGATGTAGTCCGCGTTCTTGTCCGCGATGGCCTGCTTGGGGTTCTTGCGCGTCCCGTTGATCAGCTCGCCTATAAGGATCATCAGAATAGGCCCCCTCTTGTCGGAAGTCGCCGGCCGCCTGCTTAGTCGGCCCGGGATCAGGAGCTTCTGGGCGGATGCAGGCCGCTAACGGTACAGGAAGGCATTCAGATCCGGCAGGTTTGCCTTCGGCACGATCAGCTTCCTGGCCCGGTAGCGAGCCAGCACATCGGCATTCACCTTGGAGTCCCGCACATAGACCGAAGCCCGGGAGTCACTGTAGATTTTCACGAAATCCCGACTAAGGTCAAGGGTGCGGCACATGCCATAGGAGGAGTCGATCAGCAGGTACTGGATGTCCCACCTGTCCAGCATCTCGCGCCAGCCGCTGCCCCCTTGCGAGATCTTCTGGTAGTCATCCCAGATCGCCTTGCCGTACACGTCGGCCCGACCGTCGATGAAGACCGGGCGCTCCTTGTAGAAACGCCATACCAGGTAGCCGCCCCAGTGATACACGTTCCACATGCGGCCCTTCACGTTGTTGAGTGCCACGACCTCCGCGGCCTTCACCGGGTACTGGTCGAGCTTGATGAGCCGGTTCATCTGGCCATTCGACGGTACCCTCATCAGCACTAGCGCTGCCAGCGCGAGAAGGACCACCCAGGACGCCACGCGCATCGGCAACTCGCGGTGACCGCCTCGTTCGTCAAGTTCCCTCTCGAGGCTACGCCCGCCGAGAAACACAGTGTCCGTCCACGACGAGAGGTGTACCGCCAGCACCGGAGAGGCCAGAGTGGCGAAGAGCGGCCCGTTGCGACCCCACTGCAGTAGCATGTGGACGCCCATCAGCACCGAGAGCAGGTCGAAGGGCGCCGGGCTCATCGGCGACAGGGCCAGGGCCAGGAAGGTGAACAGGATCGTCAGCTCAATCGGCCGCATGTAGGAGTGGTGCCAGTCCGGCGACTTCCACTCCGCCACCGCTTCAGTGGCCCAGGCCAGCTTGCCGTTCACGTAGTCCAAAGGGTACATCGCACCGCGGGCGCCGTTGGGACCCAGGAAGCAGGCGATCGCGGCGAGCAGGATGATCGCGAACAGGAACACCGAGGGCCTGGACACCAACAGCGGCAGCGCACGTCGCAGCCCGAACTTCTGCACCCGCAGCAGTTCACAGCCGACGAACAGGGCCAGCAGCACCAGTCCAAAGGGGAAGCTCCCGTGGGTGTTCACCCACACCACCATCAGCACGGGGTACCAAAGCATCGCCCGACGCTTGCCCTGACGGTAGGAATGCATCAGGTGCAGGGCGCAGAGGATGAACAGTGGCTGCAGCACCTGAGGCCGCTCGTTGATCCAGATCCCGATGGCCTGGGTCGCGAGCAAAGTCACCAGCAGGGCAATGAACGCGCTGGCCCCGCGGCGCAGGGCCAGGTAGTAGAGCGCCAGGAATATGAGCGCCGACACACAGGCGCGGAGCAGGATGACGCCCAGCGGGCCGAACCAGGCATACAGGTAGAAGATCAGTAGGTCCCAGCCCCACTCGTGCATGACCCACTCGCGTCCGTTCATCGTGAAGGAGAACGGGTCCGTGTGGGTGATCGCGCCCTGCTCGACGATATACCGGCCTCCGGCGAGGTGCCACCAGGTGTCGTAGTTCGCCAGGGGGTCGAGACCGACCATGAAACCGATAGCCAGCACCGCGCAGAAGGCGATTTGGCGCAAGCGCAGCGGCGGGATGCGATAGAGCAACTTCTGCAGTGGAAAGGCCTCCCCTGGAAGGTGACAGTGACTGCCGAGGGCGATCTTCCGCTATTCTACACTTCTTGTTGCCCTCCTGCCAGACGTCCCCTCCTGAGCCATTGACAGCCACCCGCGCCCGGGCCACAATGCCATGCTTCATGCTCGCCACCTGCGCGGACGCCGTCGCCAGGCCCGAATCACTGGCCGCACCAGAAGGAGTGTTGTGCCATGCTGCGTGTCCTGCTACCCGCTGCCTTCCTGTCTCTGGCCCTGCCCGGACTGGCGCAGATCAGCCCCTTCGGCGTCTGCGCCCACCTTGGCGGAGGTCAGGAGTTCGCCGACCACGAGCGCGAGTTGCAGTTGATGGAGGAGGCCGGGATCCACTGGGCCCGCGCCGACTTCACCTGGGGCTACTTCGAGCGGGCCAAGGGGCAGTGGAACTTCGACAACTACGACACCATCGTCGCCGCGGCCAAGAAGCACCAGGTCACCTTGCTCCCGATCCTGTGCTACAACGTCGACTGGGCCTTCCCCGCCCACGAGCATCTCGACGACTGGTGCAACTACGTACGCACCATCGTGACCCGCTACCAGGCCGACCTGCGTTACTGGGAAGTCTGGAACGAGCCCAACATCAGCTTCTGGAAGCCCAAGCCCGATGCCGCTCAGTACGCCGAGCTGCTGAAGGCCACCTACAAGACCATCAAGGCCATCGACCCGGCGCTGCAGGTGGTCTATGGCGGAACCGCAGGCGTTCCCCTCGACTATATGCGCCAGACCTTTGCCGCAGGCGCCTTCGGCTCCTTTGACGTCCTGGCGATTCACCCCTACAACTACCCGACCCGTCCCGAAGAAGCTGCCAACATCGCCGAGCGGATCCCCGAGACCTGGAAGCTCCTCGAGGAGTACGGCGGCGGCAAGCGGATGTGGATCACCGAGTTCGGCTGGCCGACCCATGTCACCCCGATGACGGGCGACAGCGGCGGCTTCCTCACCCAGATCATCACCTACTCGGCGAAGCAACGATTCCCCGGTCGCACGGACTTCAGCGTCGCAGTGATCGACGAGGCCGGTCTGCCCGGTCTCAGCCAGGTGGGAGGCCTCGTCCGCTCCAGTCTGAGCGCCCTGCCCGGCTTCTCGGCCCGCAGCGTGGGCCTTGCCGAGCTGGAGAAGCTTGCCCCGGCAACCACCCAGGTTCTCGTCATGCCGACCAACGAGTCCTACCCCGCCGACTACTACCCGGCTCTGCTCAAGTTCGTCCGCGACGGAGGCCTGCTGGTCCATCTGGGCGGTGTGCCCTTCTACTACGCCTCCACCTTCAAGGACGGCAAGTGGGAGTCACCCGGTGCCGGCGACGCCGGTCGTGCGCCACTGCACGTGGGCTGGAAGGCCTGGTGGATCGAGAAGGGTGTGCCCGAGAAGGCTGCCTCGGCGAAGCTCGTCGTCGGCCCCGAGTCCGGCATCACCCTTCCCGAAAAGCTGGAGACCACGCGCTGGCTCACCGACAGCGGGCTCAAGGGCAAGGACAAGTTCGTCCCGCTGGTCGCGGCCTACAACGGCAAGGACTTTATCGGCTACCCCGTCGCCTTGTACCTGTATGACAGCGAGCTCAGGGGCGGCTTCCTCAGCGCCATCGTAGATGTCAACGCGAACGGTGTCCCGGAGGACACCGAGGCCCTGTACCTGCCCCGGGCCTACATGAACACCCTCGCCCTCGGCGTCGAGAACGTCTTCTGGTACGAGTTCCGCGACGGCGGCAACGATGCGACCTACAACGAGCACCGCTTCGGCATTATCCACAACGCTCTGGCTCCCAAGCCCGCCTACCAGGCCTACCAGACCATGACGAAGGCCCTGGGTAAGGGCAAGTTCCTTGAGAAGCGTGACCTCGGCGAGGGCATCAACTGCTTCCTCTTCGATAACGGGACCTCGAAGACCGCCGCCTTGTGGCTGGCTCGTGGAACCGGGAGTGTGGATCTCTCCTTTACGGGGCCGAAGGTGGAGGCCTTCGACTACCTCGGCAAGCCGGTGGAACTCGGGATGCTCGACGGCTTCGTCACGCTGAACCTGAGCGAAAAGGTCCTCTACGTCACCGGTATCGACGACCTTGTGCAGCTACGCAACTAACGACCTCTGATTGCACCGTCGCAGCAAAAGCGTCGGCGCAGAAGGTGCCCGCCGTCGCTGTGACGAAAAGACAGGATGCGAAGTCCTCCGTGCCTGGCCCCGCGCTTCGGACAGCTACCTGAGTCCCTGCGGGGCCGGGTACGTACCTGGGAGCACTATGGCCCACGCCTACACACCCGGCCTGCGAATCACCGACTCGACGGTCCTGCGCAAGGAGCGGCGGTTGCCTCTGCCCGGCACCGTGCATGTTGAGCTCGGCGGGCAGGTGACTGCCCGCGACCTCGTCGCCTCGACGGCCCTGCCCGGCAACGTCACGACGGTCAACGTGTCGCGTGAGCTGAACTTGCAGCCCGAGGAAGTGCCCGCGGCGATGCTCAAGGCCGAGGGCGACTCGGTGCAGGCCGGCGAGTTCCTCGCTGAGACCCGCGCGCTCTGGGGTCTGTTCCACTCGACCGCACGCTCTACCGTCTCCGGCACCATCGAGGCCATCAGTGCGGTCACCGGTCAGGTCCTGGTACGCGGCGAGCCGATCCCGGTGAATCTCGAAGCCTATGTCGGCGGCGAAGTGGTCGAGATCCTCGGCAGCGAGGGTGTGGTGGTCGAGGCCCACTGTGCGCTCCTGCAGGGCATCTTCGGCTTCGGCGGCGAGGCCTACGGAGAGATCGCGCTGCGTGCCTCCGGCCCCGACGAAGTCCTCGACGCCTCCGCTCTCGATGAGAGCTGCGAGGGCAAGGTCATCGTCGGCGGGTGCCTCGTAACCGGTGCGGCCCTGCATCGAGCCGCGGAGCTGAAGGCCCGCGGCATCGTCGTTGGCGGCATCGGGCATCAGGACCTCGACGACTTCCTCGGCTATCCGCTGGGTGTGGCCATTACCGGCCACGAACACAAGGGCATCACGCTGGTCGTCACCGAGGGCTTCGGCCAGATCACCATGGCGCAGCGTTCCTTCGACCTGCTCAAGGCCAGGGAGGGTCAGGAAGCGTCGATCAATGGCGCGACCCAGATCCGTGCCGGAGTGATCCGTCCCGAGGTCATCGTCACGCACTCGCAGGAACTGAAAGCCGCCCAGAGGGGCGAGGCCCAGGACGGCGGGCTCCGCATCGGAGCACCGATCCGCCTCATCCGTGACCCCTACTTCGGAGTTCTGGCCACCGTGGCGGCCTTGCCCGAGGAGTTGCGGCAGATCGAGACCGAGGCCCTGGTCCGCGTCTTGGTCGCCGAGTTGCCCGACGGACGACAGGTAGTCGTGCCAAGAGCCAACGTCGAAACCATCGAGAGCTAGCCCGCGGGACTCTCAGCCCGCTGCGAGGCCTTCCGACCCATGAGAGCATCTGCGCTCAGGCGACGCTTGCTTCTTCCCCTGGCCGTGACGGTCTTTGCGACGCTGGCCTTGCACGCAAGGTGCCAGGCAGCGCCCGTCACGACCGCCGATCCTCGCGCGCCCAGAGCCGTCACCGTGACCAACGACAGCGAGGATAAGGCCGGCAGCACCCTCCTTGTCGAATGGAAAGCGCCGACAGCCCCGCCCGGCGAGGGCAAGGAGTTGGTCGGCTACCAGGTATCCGTGGCCGAGGAGGGTAAGGACTTCCAGCCCGAATCGCCCCTGCCGCCGAAGGCAACAGACTCCAAAGCGAAGGACCTCTATCCCGGACGCTCCTACCGGATCAAGGTGGCAGCCCTCTACGCCGAATCGGGATCGCCCTGGATCGCACCGGGAGCCGAGGCACCCAAACCCGAGCCCGGCAAACCCGCCGCGAAGCAGGCCGAGGTAGTCTCCTCCGCCGAAGTCGGCCCGGCGGTTCCCGTAGGACTGTGGTACGATCCGGCCAAGACCAATGTCCTCGTCGGTGTGCTGCTCTATACCATCGTCGTCATCCTGTGCTTCGCCTACGCGCGGCGCAAGGACATGTACGTGCGACCGATTGCCGGTCTGCAGGCTGTGGACGACGCCATTGGTCGGGCCACCGAGATGGGCCGACCAATGCTCTTCGTGTCGGGCCTGACCTACCTCGGCGAGATCTCCACCATCGCCTCCGCGCTGTTCCTCGGCCACCTTGCCAGGCGCACGGCCGCCTACGAGACCCCGATTCTGGTTCCCTGCTACGATCCGCTCGTCATGGCCGCCGAGCGCGAGATCGTCCGCGAGGCCTACCTCGAGGCCGGCCACCCGCAGACCTACCGGCCCGACAACATCTTCTTCGTCACCGACAGCCAGTTCGGCTACGTGGCCGCCGTCGACGGGCTCATGGTTCGCGAGAAGCCCGCAGCCAACTTCTTCGTCGGCTTCTTCTACGCCGAGTCCCTGATCCTGGCTGAAACGGGCAACCAGACCGGAGCCATCCAGATCGCCGCCACCGACGCCGACACCCAGATCCCCTTCTTCGTGACCGCCTGCGACTACACCCTGATGGGCGAAGAGCTGTACGCGGCCAGCGCTTACCTGTCTCGTCACCCGACCCTCCTGGCGCAGCTCAAAGGCCAGGACATCGGCAAAGCCATCATCACCTGTCTGCTGGTTCTGGGCACCCTTGCCGCGACCGCCGAAGCCTTCGGCTTCAAGCAGGTCGCCGATCTCGTCCTGAAGTGGTTCAGCGCGCAGTAGCCACACTCAAGGCGTCCCACCCAATCAACTATGAAAGCATTGCGCGTACACATCCCAATCCTGCTCGGCTTTCTCGGCGGCATGTTCTTCCTTGTGCAGTTCTTCATGCCGCACAAGGCGATCCAGGCCACCTACGAGGAGTTCAACATCTGGCTCCGGATCATCGCCGCCTTCGGCATCATCCTGGGGATCGCCAGCCTGATGTCGCGCCATCTGTCCAAGATTCGCCGCCGCCAGCAGGACTGGCAGTACAGCATCCTCACCGTCGTCTCCTTTGTGTTCGTCTGTGTCGTCGGCATCTGGAAGGGCAAGGACCCCGGCACCGCCTTCTCCTGGAGCTTCCAGAACATGCTGGTGCCCCTGGATGCGACGATGTTTGCGCTGCTGGCCTTCTTCATGGCCTCGGCAGCCTACCGGACCTTCCGGGCACGTACGCCTGAGGCCACCATCCTGCTCGTGGCCGCCGTCATCGTCATGCTGGGCCGGGTACCGATCGGCGAGATGATGTGGCACAAGCTCCCGGTGGTGACCGAGTGGCTGATGAGCGTGCCGGCCGTGGCCAGCAAGCGTGCCATCATCTTCGGGTCGGCGCTGGGCGGCATCGCCACCTCCCTGCGCATCATCCTGGGTATCGAGCGCTCGCACATCGGAGGATGAGCATGCCGGGGTGAGCCAGGACTCGGCTGATCCCTATCGGTTCGTGCAGCGCCTTGCGAGCCTTGATCGTCGTTGGGTCTTCCTGGCGATCGCTGTCGCCGTCACGGCGCCCTTTGTCATGAAGTGGGTCATGCCCGTGGGCTCGGTGAACGCACGCACTCAGCGAGTGTTCGACGTCTTGCAGAAGGCCCAGCCGGGTGAGGCGGTCATGATCGCCTTTGACTACGGCCCGGCGGCGATGCCCGAGCTGCAGCCCATGGCCGTCGCTCTGATCCGCCACGCCCTGAGCCGGAATCTGCGCGTCGTCGCCGTCGCGCTGGACCTTCAGGGCGTGCTGCTGGCCGATGCCGCCTTCGCGCAGGCAAGCAAGGGGATCGCGGGCAAAGAGGCCACCCGGGACTATGTGAACCTGGGGTTCAAGCCCGGCTACGAGCTCGTGATCCTGGGCATGGGCTCCAATCTCGTCAAGACCTACGCTCAGGATGCCGCCGGACACTCGACCGCCGGCCTTCCTGTCCTGCGAGGCCTGGCGAAGCTGTCGGACCTGCGGCTGGTCATCGACCTGGCCCAGAGCGACACACCGACGGCGTGGATTCTGTTCGGCTATGAGCGGTTCCATGTGCCCCTGGCGGCGGGTGTGACGGCGGTCATGGCGACCGACTTCTATCCCTACCTGGGGACCGGGCAGCTAACCGGCCTCATCAGCGGCCTCAAGGGGGCGGCTGAGTACGAGACACTGCTCGGCAAGCCCGACAAGGGCACGCTGGGGATGACTTCCCAGTCGGTGGCCCATGTGATGGTCGTGTTCCTGGTGCTGCTGGGCAACCTTGGCTACATGCTGGCGCGTCGTCGCCCGCAATCCTGACCTTCGTCACCGACCTGCCGGGTCCGCGCGAAGGTCCTGGGCTTGGATTTCATGCAACGATTTGTCGCCCTCGACCGCAGATGGATCTTCCTGGTGATCGGCCTCGCCGTCGCTGCACCCTTCCTGTTCCATTGGGCGCTGCCGGTGGCGTCGGTTAGCGACCGCACCAAGAACGTGTACGACTACATCGAGGCGGCCAAGCCGGGCGACGCGATCCTGATCTCCTTCTCCTATGGCCCGGCGGCCATGCCCGAGCTACATCCTATGGCGCTGGCCGTCCTGCGTCATGCCCTCAGCAAGGACCTGCGCGTCGTCGCCATGAGCATGTCGGTGCAGGGCAGCCTGATGGCCGATGACGCGCTGGCGAAGGTCGCCAAAGACTTCCCCAACAAGAAGGACGGCACCGACTTCGTCAATCTGGGCTTCAAGCCCGGCGGCTACCTTGTCGTGCTCGGGATGGGCGACAACATCCCCAAGACCTATCCCGCCGACTCCAAGAAGCGGCCCCTGGGTACGCTGCCTGTGATGCGGGGCCTTATGGGCCTCAAGGACCTGCGGATGGTGCTCGACCTGGCTTCGAGCCGAACGCCCGACACCTGGATCCTGTTCGGACACGAGCGCTTCAAAGCCGACGTGGCGCTGGGCGTGACCGCGGTCATGGCGACGGACTACTACCCGTATCTGAGCACCAAGCAGATTCTGGGCCTGCTCAACGGACTGCGCGGTGCCGCGGATTACGAGGCGCTGCTTGGCAGGCAGGACAACGGCTTCCTGGGGATGACGAGCCAGTCGGTCGCACACCTGCTCATCATCCTCTTTGTCCTCCTGGGTAACATCGGCTATTTCGCCACAAGGAAGCGCCCCTGAGTCTGAGCCTGATACAGGTCGCTGGACGCAGGGCTTTCAGTGAGTGACAGGCAGGCGAGGCGTCTGCAAGGACCGTCGGCAGGAGTCTGCTCTTCGCGGATCCGCTCTCGGTGATCGCCTCAGGAGACTGCGATGGAACAAGCCCAACAGGCGGCAGTGCAGTGGTTGGGGATCTCGGCTGACGTGTGGGGCACCTGGCTCGCTGCCCTTCTCACGCTGGCGATCTTCAGCTTCCTGTACGCCGATAACCCGGTGTACAAGGCAGCCGAGCACCTCTTCGTGGGTGTCTCGGCGGCCTACGGTGTCGTCATCACCTACCACGACTACGTGATGCCCGACATCTTCCGCCCGCTGTTTCGACCCGGCGAGGCAACGCCGCCGCTGGAGCATCCCAAGTACCTACTGATTGTTCCGCTGGCCATCGGGGCGCTGCTGCTGACGCGCTTCATCCCCAAGATCGACTACCTCTCACGCTGGCCGATCGCCCTGTCCATGGGCGCCGCCGCGGGTCTGGGCATTCCCGTCTCCGTCCAGGGCTACTTCCTGGAGCAGATGAGCGGAACCATGAAGCCGCTGTGGCCGATCGCCGGGCAGGTCACTCCGGCCGATGCCCTCAACAACTTCCTGATTGTCCTGGGGGTCATCTGTACCCTCAGCTATTTCTACTTCTCGCTCGAACACAAGGGCTTGCTGGGCAAGGCCTCCAAGGTAGGAATCTGGTTCCTGATGGTGGCCTTCGGTGCGGGTTTCGGCAACACGGTCATGGCCCGTATCTCCCTGCTCATCGGCCGCGTACAGTTCCTGCTGTATGACTTCTGGCCGACCTTGCGTCACCCCTTCGGATGATGCTCCGCCGAAGGATTCCGCGCGCCCTTTCTTGCCGTGCAGCCCTGGGCGAAGTACCGCCTCAGCGCCGGCTTGCCTGAGCAAGCTCCCTGCGCGAGGTCGACCGTGAGGACAGGCCGATGATCGCCCCAGTTTTCCGTCTCCCTCTGTTGGTCGCCCCCTTCTTGCTCCTGGCACTTCCCGCACCGATCGGAGCTCAGATCGTGAGTGACTCCCGCCCGGCCAAGGTGGCCGCAGAGACCCCGACTCTGTGTATCGGCCTCGTCGCCGACGTGCAGTATGCCGACAAGGACACCGTGGGCCGTCGCCGCTATCGTGAAGCCGGCGACAAGCTTCGTGCCTGTGTCGCCGACCTTGCCACCCGAAAGCTCGACTTCGTGGTTGACCTCGGCGACCTGATCGACGGTCACGGCGCACTCAGCCAGGCAGAGCTTGACCAGATGTGCGCGCTGTACAAGGCTCTTCCGGTGCCGGTGCACCACGTGATAGGCAACCACGACCTGCTGGTGGGCCGACCGGCGCTGATGCGCAGCTTCGGCCTGACGACGCCCTACTACGAGTGGCGGCTCAGGGGCTGGCGGTTCCTCGTCCTTGACGCGATGGAGATCAGCAGCCTCGCACCGATCGGCCCGGAGGAGAAGGCCCTGGCCAAGGACTATCTGGCCCGGCAGCCCAATCTCCAGACCTACAACGGCGCCCTCACCGACCGGCAACTGGGCTGGCTTCGCGAGCGGCTGGCCGACGTCCGCCGGTGTGGCGAGCGAGCGATCGTGCTGTGCCATCTCCCGACGGTCCTTCCGGCCAGCAACGCCTACCACCTGATCTGGAACCACGAACAGGTCGCCGCAATCCTGGAGCAGTCCGGCTGCGTCGCCGCCTACCTCTCCGGTCATGACCATGCCGGAGGCTATGCCTTCCACGCGGGCATCCACCACCTGACGATGCCCGGTCTCGTCGAGGCGCCGGAGGGCGGCAACGGCTACGGGATTCTCGAGGTCTATCCCGACCGGCTCGTGCTCAGAGGCGTCGGAACTGTCGTCTCGCGCACCATGACACTCACCGCTAAGGAAGCAGAGGTCCAGGCACCATGACACGCCGTGAGCGCGTTCTCGCCGCCATCGAGTTCAAAGGTCCCGATCGGTGCCCCATCGAGCACTACGCTTTCCCGGGCGCTATCCACCAGCATGGTCAGCGCCTGCTGGACCTGGCGGAGCGCTACCCGGACGACTTCGGCAACGGGGTCTACCGCTCCGGGCAGCAGGCCTGGGAGGAGGGGCAGGACGTCAACGATGTGATCGAGTGGCAGGATGGCTGGGGCACCACCTGGCGTCGTCTGCGCGGCTACACCACCGGCGAGGTCTACCGACCGGCGATCCCGGACTGGGGTTCCTGGCGCGACTACCAGTTCCCGGCCTTGCCTCCCGACAGCCACTATGAGCAGTTCGCGGCCTCCGTTCAGCAGCGCCATCCCGAGGAGTTCGTCACCGCCTCCGGTGGCGGGTTCTTCCAGCTCATGCAGCACATGCGGGGACCGGCGAACTACTTCGAGGACCTCGCCGAGGACAACGAGGGCGTCCACGAGCTGGCCGACCGCATGGTCGACTTCAACCTCCACTCCATCGAGCGCTACGTGAAGGCGGGGTGCGACTGCATCCGCTTTGGTGATGACTGGGGCTCCCAGGACCGCCTGCTCATTCACCCCGACATGTGGCGGCGGTTCTTCAAGCCCCGCTATGCGAAGATGTTTGCCGTGGCTCGCGATGCCGGCGCCCAGGTCTGGTTCCACACCGATGGATGGATCCTGGAGATCATCGACGACCTCATCGAGATCGGCGTCACCGTCTTGAACCCGCAGCATGCGTGCATGGGCACGAAAAGAGTAGGAGATATCTGTGGCGGCCGGGTTTGCATCCGCACGGACATCGACCGGCAATGGGTCATCCCCTTCGGCACACCGCAGGACGTTGAGGCGGCCGTCAAAGAGGCCATCGAGGCCTTCGGGTCCTTCAGCGGCGGCTGTATGCTACATGGCGAGATCGGTCCAAACGTTCCTTTCGAGAACATCGAGGCTCTCTATTCGGGCTTCTACGAATACGGCACCTACCCACTGTCCTGGCTGACGAAGTAGGGCCGAGTTGAGTCCCAGTTCCGTGCTGGCCTTGGCCGTCGCCAGGGACCGTCACCGCTGGCCTCCTCTGCACTTGAGGGATTGAGAACAGCAACGATGTGCTATAATGGAGTTGTCTTTAGCCACATGGGGAATTGGTCCAGGGGTGAATCAAAGCAATACCCAAGGGAGGCATCGGACGTGAAGAAGATCATCGCAGTTGTGGCCTTGCTGTGCCTTGCCAGCGTCGCCTTGGCCGCTTCGGCGCCGGTTGTTAACTCGCCGAAGGACGGCGACAAGATCGGCCCGAGCGTGTACCTGAACATCCAGACCGAAGGCAAGCAGTTCGTGATCGTCGTCACCGACGTCTATGTTCGTGGCAATAACAAGCCGGTCGGTTCGGTCCCGGGCATCCGCCACTGGACCAATGACGATGGCGCTCTCACCGTGCGCATCTCCACCCCGCGCGTAGTGAACGCCAAGAAGTCCGACATCACCTACAAGATCCGTGTCTTCACCGCGACAGCCGCTGGCGAGAAGAGCCCTGAGACCGTCGTCACCTGCTATCCGGAGTAGCGGCTCGCCAAAGTCCTGCGACCAACAGAGAGGGGCGGCCTTTGAGCCGCCCCTTTTCCGTGCGTGATCAGACTGCCTAGCCCTACTCGTCGACCCGTCGTGCCAGTATCCAGGTGCGGCGGCCCCCACCACGATCCAGGTACAGCTCGTACACCTCTCCCGCCGTCGTCCTCACCCTCCAGTAGTTGCGATGTCGTCGCCGGTACCAGGTGCGCGTCCTCTCGCCTGCAACGAAGCCGGTATCCGTCCACATGCTCTCGACCTGCGCGACCTCGTAGCGCTCGCCGCGCCACACGAAGACCTTCGGCTCGCGCAGCGTGTCCCCCTCATCGGTCATCTCAACCTGGATCGGCTCGGATATGAGCATACCAGTCACTCCGGCAAGGCTACCTGAGTCCCGAGTTACGGTCGGTCCGCTGCCCCACTTCGGGCCGCGATCTCATAGGCGATCGCGCCGTAAGCGGGCAGCTCGACCGGTAGGTCAAAGGTCGCCGGCCTGGTCATGGCTGTGCCGCTTCCGTCCTCGCTGCGCGGAGTCACCGACAGCGTGCTTCCTTTGGCGAAGCCATACCGGGTGCCGTCCATCTTGAGCGTCACCTGCAGCGGCTTGTCGAGCACGTTCACCAGCAGCACGACCAGCTTGCCGTCCTGTGACTTCCACGCGCCGCGCTGCAGGGCCGAATCGGTGACCATGGTGGGGCCGTGCCAGGCCCAGTCGGCCGTGACCTCCGGCACTTCGCCCTCCACAACAGGCGGGTGCGCCATCTCACCGCGCGCCAGATAGGGGACCAGCGCATAGCGCAACCGTGCAAGACGCCGGAAGAAGGAGCCGGTCACCTCCAGGTCCTTGAGGAGTACCGGGGCGCCAATCCAGCCCAGTTGCTCGCCGAAGACAAACTCCTGGGCCGCCTTCATGCGGTAGCTCAGCTTATCGCTGCCGCCGTACGAGCGCGAGAACATCTGGAGCCGACCGCCATACACAGCAGCGAACAGCGGGATCATGTCCTGGCTCTGGAAGTGCCAGGTCAGGTAACCGTCGAACCACCGGGCGTAGGGCTCGGCGTTGCACTCGGTGGTGAGCATCTTGTCTGCAGGTAGGCGCGAGACGAGGTCGCCCAGCATCGGCCAGTACCCCTTCTGCGTCCACCAGTTCCCGCCTCCGAGCGGGTGACCATGCGTGGCGTCGAAGCACATCACCGGCCGCGCCGCTGCCACCTGGTCGATATAGACGCCGTCCACGTTGTACTCCGGCCCGGTGAGGCGCAGCACGATCTCCTTCACCTTGTCCTGCCACACCTTCGTGGTCGGGCACATCGGGACCAGCTTCTCCTTGGACCCGTAGACCTCGATGTAGTAGTCGCCCTTTTCGTCCTTGGTCGCGTTGGGCAGTGCGAGGGTCTTGAAGTCGTCGGTATCGCTATCCCACAACCGCCCGTTGATGTAGGGCATCACTCGCACGCCGCCTTCTTGCAGGCGACGCACGCCCTCAGCGAAGCCCTCCTTCACCGGGAAGTAGTGCGGGTAGTCGTTGTCAAAGGGGATCTGGTGCCAACTGTACCAGTGTACCGCCAGCGGCACTCCCAGGTACTCGCGCAGTTTCAGGCAGGGATCGAGGACGTTGGTCGGTGCGCCGCTCATGATGGTCCACATGGGCATCTCGACCATCCACTGCGGCGTCGGTCGCGGCATGCCCTTGAGGCCTGCAATCCCGGGCTCTCGCTGCACAGGCCACCAGGCGGCTTCCTTCTTCGCCCAGGTCTTGTAAATCTGGGCGGCGTCGAACCAGTCGCCGTCGAAGACCTCGAGCACGCAGGGGAAGGAGGCGAAGTCGTTCTTGGCCACTCCCGTGTTGGGCGCCGGTGTCGAGACCTCGCAGCCGATCCCGTTCCCGAGGCGGCGGAAGCGCAGGTTCTTGGCGGTTGCTCCGCCGTCATGGGCAGCGAAGTAGACGCCGCCAAGGCTGTCGTAGTAGCCGCCGAACTGCAGTGTGCACCAGCCGTTCGGCCACAGCCCGTCGAAGTTGCTCAGCCGCTGCGTCGGGTTGGCGGTCAGAGTCCCCGAGCCACCCGGCACGAAGGCGTAGTCCTCGCCCTCACTCAGCCGCTGAAGGGAGATGCTCGGGAAGGCGACGGAGCGCAGACCCAGGGCGTCGCTGTGTGGACGCACCGCGATGCTCCAGGTGATTCGCCGACCCTCCAACTGGACGGGTACCTGCACCTCGATGTCGCCGACGCTGGTGTCGGCAGGTGTGCGCCAGCGCAGAAGGCAGCTTGCCGTCCCGGCCTTAGTCTTCGAACCGGGCTCCAACACCGCTTCCGCCCAGGAGTCCTCAGCGGTCACAGTCTTCGAGGGGTTGCTGCCCGCCGACAGCTCCAGCCGGAACAGCGGTCCGCCGTCAGCTAACAGGAGCTCACGCTGGTGGTCGAAGTCGAACAGGCTCACCAGGCGCGGCGCCTGCCCGGCACGCTGCAGGAATCCCAGACCAATCTCGCCGTTCTCGATCGGCGTGAGCCTGGCGTCCTTCCCCAGTAGCGGCTGGAGCGTAGCGAAGGGATCCGCACCGGCCCTACCGAGCGTCTCCGACATCGTCACCAGAGCACGGTCGGTCGCTGCCAGTCGTCCCTCTCGCCGCGACTCGCGCTCGACGAGACTGAGTGCCCAGGCCCACAATCCGGCACGTCGGCTATCGCTGAGGGTGCTGATCTGCGTCCGCACCGAGGCGAGCCGTGACTGCAGCGTCGAGGTGGTCACGGTCGCCGTCGAGGCCACGGTCACGCCCTTTGCCATCTCCTGCAACTGCGCCGCCGCCCCGGGCTCAGCCGAGACGAACAGCGTCGTCGCCAGCCTGTGCTCGCTGCCGGTCATCGCCTCCCAGGGGCCATGCAGGTACGTGCCGTACTCGCCCCGCCCGTCGTAGATCAGCGTCCGCTCGGATACGAGACCCAGAACGTTGGCACCCTCCACCAGCGCTCCCCAGCTTCCCGAGTACGACTTCTTCTCCGCCTTGAGCTCCGCGGGCGCGGTGAGGCCGCTGGTGAGGTAGTGGCTGAAGTCGGTGCCCGGGAAGTTGATCTCCGCGAGGTGCGCCTGGCTCCAGTCGAAGGCCTGCTGCTGAGTGACCTGCGCGGTGACGCCAATCAGCGGAGAGTTCGGGAGATAAGCGAACTCATACACCGCCGTCGGGTGCGAATCGGGCGTCTTGCTCGTGCCCTGCACATACTCCGCATAGACCCGAACCAGCGTGCGGACCGGTCCCTGAGCCACGAGTTCGATCCGTGGCTTCCGGGTGTCCCGCGCATTGAACCCCTTGAGGTTGGTATCCCACAGCCGGTCGTTCCAGGTGAAGGCCTCGAAGGTCTTGCCCGTCGCCTTGAACTCAAAGCGCGACGGGAGTCCCGCCTGCTTCGCCGGATCATGGGTGAGGCGGTAGTACTCGCTCTCGACCACGAGGCGGCCACCAGCAGTGTCCACCTTGAGGTCACTCGTCGGCATGACTCCTGCGACCGTCGGTCGAGCGCTGCCCACATAAACGCGGACGCGCTGATTCCCGGTGGCGTTCGGAGGCAGCCTAAGGGCCAGAGTCCCTTGAGCCTGTGCCTGCCAGTCGAAGCCGGGACCGGGCTCGAACTGCGACGGCAGCGGTGCGAGCTTGCCGTCCTCGCCTTCGAGCAGGCACAGCGGCTCCTTGTGCTCGAGCGGCACTCGCAGCGTCGCGGCGATGTCGGCGAGGTCGAGGGGAATCGTCGTCGGCAGCAGGGCCCCTTCCGGGACCCTCAGATCGAGCACCGCATAGGGCGCTTCCTGCTGGGCCATCACAGACAACGGGGCTATCAGCCCCAGAAGGATCAGACCGAGAGCACAGACGCGAATCATGAACAGGCTCCTTCCCTGAAGGTTCTGAGAGGTCGCTTGGTTGTGTTGCGGGTCCTTAGTGAGTCGCCGCACCTGTTGCCGGAGCGATCTCATAGGCCACGGCACCGTAGGCCGGGAGCTCCACCGGCAACTCGAACGAGCACGCCTTCGTCAGCGCAGGAGCGGTCCCCTCCTCAGTGCGAGGTGTGACCGACAGCATGCTCCCCGCGGCGAAGCCATACCGGGTGCCGTCCATCTTGAGTGTCGCCTGCAGCGGGCGGTCGAGGACGTTCACCAGCACGACTGCCAGCTTGCCGTCGGCTGACCTCCACGCACTGCGTTGCAGGGCCGAGTCGGTGACGGGGTGTGCGCCGCTGAATCCGGTCCAGCTTGCGGTGATGTCCGGCACGTTACCCTCAATCACCGGTGGACGTGCCATCTCGCCACGCCCCAGGTAGGGAGCGAGTGCATGGCGCATCCGAGCCAGCCGCCGGAAGAAGGGCCCGAGCACCGTCGGATCGTCCAGTATCAGGCGAGCCCCAAACCAGCCGAGTTGCTCGCCGTAGACGAGCTGCTGAGCTCCCTTCATCACGAAGCCGACCTTGTCGTTGCCTCCGTAGGCCCGACCAAAGCACTGGATTCGACCGCCGTACACCGCGGCAAAGAGCGGGATCTGGTCCTGCTCCTGGAAGTGCCAGTTCAGGTAGCCGTCGAACCAGCGGGCATAGGCCTCTGCATTGCACTCGGTGGTGACGGCCGTCTCCGCGGGCAGGCGCGAGATCAGGTCGCCCATCAGCGGCCAGTACCCGCCCTTCGTCCACCAGTTCCCACCTCCGAGTGGGTGGCCGTGCGTGGCATCGAAGCACTGCACCGGCCCTGCGGCTGCGATCTGGTCGAGGTAGATGCCGTCCGCATGGAACTCAGGGCCGCCCAGCCGCACCTCGACCTCCTTGATCGTGTCCTGCCACACCTTGTTGGTCGGGCACATCGGTACGAGCTTGCGCTTCGACCCGTAGACCTCGATGTAGTAGTCGCCCTTCTCGTTCTTGGTCGCGCCGGGCAGGGCTACGGTCTTGAAGTCGTCGCTCTCGCTATCCCACAGCCGCCCGTTGATGTAGGGGAACAC
This sequence comes from Armatimonadia bacterium, assembly GCA_039679385.1. Classification (NCBI taxonomy): domain Bacteria; kingdom Bacillati; phylum Armatimonadota; class Armatimonadia; species Armatimonadia bacterium. The sequence continues at coordinate 30,158 of JBDKVB010000149.1, forward strand.
CCGCACGCCGCCTTCCTGCAGGCGGTTGAGGGCTTCGGCGAACCCCTCCTTGGCCGGGAAGTAGTGCGGGTAGTCGGTATCAAAGGGGATCTGATGCCAGTTGTGCCAGTGGATGCCGAAGGGCACGCCCAGGTACCGGCGCAGTTGCAGGAGCGGCTCCACAGCCTCCTTCGGCCCCACTCGAACATCCACCCACAGCGGCATATCGCTCATCCAGCGCGGGGTCGGCCTTGGCAGGCCCTTGAGGTCGGTCCGCCCCGGTTCGTTCTGCAGCGGCCACCAGCCGGCTTCCTTGCGTGCCCAGCTCTTGTACTTCTGGGCGGCGTCGAACCAGTCGCCCTCAAAGATCTCGGTCACGCAGGGGAAGGAGACGAAGTCGTTCTTGGGGATGCCCGTGTTCGGAGCCGGTGTCGCAATCTCGCAGCCGATGCCGTTGTCGAGTCGCAGGAATCGCAGGTACTTGATCGACGCGTCGGCATCCTGGGCAGCGAAGTACACACCGCTGAGACTATCGTAGTAGCCGCCGAACTGCATCGTGCAGGAGATGCTGGGCCACAGTTGACTGAAGGAGGTCATGCGCTGGGTCGGATTGGCCGTCAGCACTCCCGAGCCCTTCGGCACAAAAGCGTAGTCCTGACCGCTCCTGAGCCGCTGCAAGGCCAGGCTCGGGAAGGTGATGGTGCGCAGGCCCAGGCTGTCGCTGTGCGGGCTGACCGCGATGCTCCAGGTGATCCGCCGGCCTTCGAGCCTGATCGGCACCTGCACTTCGATGTCGCCAAGGCTGGTATCGGCAGGTGTTCGCCAGCGCAGGAGGCAGCTTGCCTTGCCGGGCTCCGTCTTCGGGCCGGGCTCCAGCGTCGCTTCCTTCCAGGCGTCCTCGGCTGTCACGCTCTTGAGCTGCTCGGCACCGGCAGACAGGTCAAGCCGGAACAGCGGCCCTGCCTCCGCCAGGAGGTGTTCGCGCTCGCGGACGAAGTCAAACAGGCTCACCAGACGCGGCGCCTGTCCGGGACGCTGCAGGAACCCCAGTCCGACGCTGCCGTTCTCCACCGGCGTAAACCGGGCATCCGTTCCCAGCAGCGGCTGCAGAAGGGCAAAGGGATCCGCGTCGGCCTTGGCCACAGCTCCCGCCATGACCTCGACGACCCGTTCCGTCGCCGCGAGTTGTCCGAGCCGTCGCGTTTCGCGTTCGAGCAGACTCAGCGCCCAGGCCCAGGACCCACGACGACGCGCCTCGGCCACGCTCTTGATCTTCGTCCGCAGCGAGGACAGCCGAGACTCCAGCGTCGAGGTGCCCACGATCGCCGCTGAGATCGGCACCACGTTCTTTGCCATCGTCTGCAGTTGCGCTGCCGCGTCGGCCTCGCCGGACACATACAGCACCGCCGAGTACTTGTGCTCGGTGCCCGTCATCGACTCCCAGGCGCCTTGCACATAGGTGCCGTACTCGCCGCGACCGTCGTAGATGCTCACGTTGTCGGCCACGAGCCCCAGGACACTGCTGCCCTCCACCAGCGCACCCCAGCTCCCGTAGTACTTCTTCTTGTCGGCCTTGAGGGCCGTTGGCGTCGAGACCGCGCTGGTAAGGTAGCGGCTGAAGTCTGTGCCCTTGAAGTTGATCTCGGCCAGGTGGGCCTCACGCCACGTGAACCCCTGCTCCTGATTGAGCTGTGCGTTGCAGGCGATCAGGGGACAGTTCGGGAGGTACGCGAAGTCATACACTGCGGTCGGGTGAGAGGGCGGGACCACGTCCCGGTCTTGCACGAACTCCAGATGAACGCGGACCACGGTGCGCACCGGTCCCTGAGCCAGCACCTCGACGCGCGGCGTCCTTGTGTCCCGAGGGTAGAAGCCCCTCAGCGTCGCATCGTAGAGCCGGTCATTCCAGGTGAAGGCCTCGAAGGTCTTGCCGGTTGCCCTGAACTCGAAGCACGAGGGCAGTCCTCCCTGGCGCTTCGGATCATGGGTGAGGCGGTAGTACTTGCTCTCCACCACGACCTTTTCGCCGGTGGTATCAACCTTGAGGTCACTGGCTGGCAGAGCCTGTGCCATCGTCGGGCGAGCGGCGCCTACGTAGATTCGGACGCGCTGCTCCCCCGTGGCACTCCTGGGCAGGGCAAGTGCCAGCGTCCCCTGGGCATGGGTCTGCCAGTCGAATCCCGGACCGGGCTCGAACTGCGACGTCAGCCGAGTGAGCTGCCCCTCCTTGCCCTCCAACAGGCACAGCGGTTCACTGTGCTCAAGGGGCACTCTCAGGGCAGCGGCGAGGTCGGCCAGGTCGAGAGAGAGGGTGGCCGGGAGCAGCGGCTCGGAGCCCGCACGGACTCTCAACTCCAGAACTGCATAGGGCGCGTCTTGCTGGGCGAGGACGGACAGCGGAAGCAGCAGGCCCACGGTGACCAGGCCCAGGGCACCTGCGTAGGACATGGAGGATCTCCCTTCTATCGGCTTCGCGAAGTGGGGCGTCTGGCGCGGGGATGTTTGTCATCGTACACCTGACGCAGACGCTCGGTGGATACGTGGGTGTAGATCTCGGTCGTGGCCAGGCTGGCGTGCCCCAGCAGTTCCTGGATCACCCGCAAATCCGCGCCGCCCTCCATGAGGTGCGTCGCGAAGGAATGGCGCAGAGTGTGAGGCGAGGTGTCCCGGGGAGCGCCTGCCTGGGGCAGGTAGCCCTTGAGCAACTGGTGGAACCGTACCCGGGTCATGGGCTTGCCCAGGCGCGTCAAAAACAGCCCCTCCTCGCCGGGGTCCTTGAGAGACACTCCGCGAGCCTGCTCCACGTAGAGCTGCACCAACTCCAGCGCCGGGTCGGCAATCGGCACCACGCGGTCCTTGTCACCCTTGCCTCGCACGCGCACGGTTCGGCGCTCGAAGTCGATGTTGTGCATCCGCAGCGACACGAGCTCCGACACGCGCAGTCCGGTGGCATACATGAGGGTGAGCATGGCCGCATCCCGCAGGCCCTCGGGAGTCTCGCGATCGGGAGCCTGCAGGAGCGCGATGCACTGATCGACAGTGAGGACCTTCGGAAGGCGTGGCGCGGGCTGAGGCGTCTCGATGTTCGCCGTCGGGTCTCGTTCGGTGAGCCCCTCGCGCACGAGGTGCTGGTGGATGCAACGCAGGCTTGTCAGTTTGCGGGCCACGGTGCTGCGCTTCAGGCCTCTGCGGCTCCTAAGCAGGACCAAGTACTCGACCACAGACTCGCGGGTGGCGCCGAGAAAATCGTCGCATCCTTTTGCGTGAAGGAAGCGGGCGTAGTCATACAGGTCGTTGTCATAGGCCTGTAGCGTGCGCTGGGAGAGCCCGCGCTCCACGGTGACGTAGTCCGACAGCTGCCACCACTGCTCCTCGAAACCGGCGAGCGGCGACCAGACGTCTGCGTCTGCGGTCGGGTCCCGGTCGGTGAGTCCCTCCAGCACTAGGAACTGGTGGATGCGACGCAGGCTGCCCAGCTTGCGGGCCACACTGCTGCGCTTGAGCCCCAGGCGGGCGGTCAAGAGATCCAGGTACTCGATCACCTGCTGGCGGGTGGCGCCGAGGAAGTCGTCGCAGCCCTTGCCGTGAAGAAAGCGGGCGTAGTCGTACAGGTCGTGGGTGTAGGCCTCGAGCGTGCGCTCCGAAAGGCCACGGTCGACGATGAGGTACTCGAGCAACGCGTCCAACTGGCCGCGGAAGTCGCGGATCAGCGACCAGCGATCGGCGGCAGCACCCTCCGGGGGCTGGTTCAGCGAGCTCTCTCCCTCAGCGTGGGGGTTCCGGGTGGTCACTATCTCTCACTGAGGGCCTGGGCGAGGGCCTCAGCTTCCTCGGGCATCAGGTCATGCTGGGCCTTCCCCGCGAGGATGCCGCGGACGAACACGCGACACCCGTCCAGGGAGTAGTTTGAGGTCAGCATCAGCCCGTTGTCGCGGCCGTCGAGCATGCACAGGGCGAAGCTCAGATTGCCGCGAATCTCGTCGTTGGAGTCGTACCGCACCAGGCCGACCCGGCGCAGGGCTCGCGACATCACCCGCTCCAGTTCGGCCATCTGCACCCTCAACTGGTCCATCTGCTGCCCGGTGGTGTTCAGTTGTGTGAAGATGCCGGCAAGGACTTCCTCGCTGCTCTTCCCGCGAACCCGCTGGGCAAGGCCCCGGATGTCCGGCGTAACCTCCGCCAGTCGCCGGTAGGCTGCACGGGCTGCCAGGAGCGACCAGACGGCCAGAACGAGAGCCACGAAAGCAACGCCAAGAGCGATCCAGACAATTGGCTGCATAGTCCCTGCCTCGTCCCGGAAGAGGGATGGCACCGCCCTGCCTCCGCCGTTACCGGCGGTTGCGAGGCCGATGCTGTCGAGTACCTCCGCGGGGCGGTGAGTGCTGCCCCCTAGAAGTCCTCCTGCTCCTGCTTGCGGCGAATCGCGCGCCGGTCGAAGGTCACGGTGACACCCTTGGCGATCTCCACGCCGAGCGACTTCTCGCCCAGATTCACGATCTTGCCGAACATCCCGCCGACGGTGACCACGCGGTCACCCACCTTGAGGGTGTCGACGAGATTCTGGTGCTTCTTCTGCCGAAGGCTGGTCGGCCGAATCACGGCCCACCAAAACATCACCAGCATCAGAATTCCGAAAACGACGATGGGAATGAGTTCCTGCAAGTTGCCCTGTGGCATAAGCGACCTCTGTAACGGGAAAGGCACCTCAAGGCGGGTCCACCGTGCCGCTAAGGCTCGATGACGCCCTTGATGACCTTGTCCTTGTTCTCATCCACCCAGGCCATGGCCTGCGGCGCCTCCGCAAGCGGGAAGTGGTGCGTGATGAGCGACTTCACGTCCACGGCGCCGGTGGAGATCATCTCGATGGAGGGTGGATAGCAATTGATGTAGCGGAACAGCCCGGAGACGGTCAGCTCGCGCTCAACCATGCGCTGAATCGGAATCTCCGGCTTGGTGGCCATGATGTTGCCCACCAGTTGCACCGTGCCTCCGCGCTTGACCACTTCCACGGCATCATGCACGGCCGGGACGGTTCCCGAGCACTCCAGGACGATATCTACGCCGCGGCCGCCGGTGATCTCGGCGACGGCCTCGCGCAGGTTGTCGGTGCTCTGATTCACGGTGTCGCTGGCGCCGAGCTTGGCTGCCTGCTCCAGACGCGAGGCAACCATATCCGTGACGATGACGCGTGTAGCGCCGTTGGCCCTGGCCGCCTGCAGGGCGCACAGACCGATGGGACCGGAGCCGGTCACCAGTACCCAGTCGCCACCACGAACGCCTGCCCGGCGCGCTGCATGGAGACCGACGGAGAAGGGCTCAACCATGGCGCCCTCCTCCAGCGACACGTTGTCCGGGAGCTTGAAGAGGTAGTCAGCGGGCCAGGCGAGGTACTCCGCGAAAGCTCCATCATAGGGCGGACAGGCCAGAAAGACAACCTCGGCGCACAGGTTGTAGCGGCCTGTGCGGCAGAACTCGCACTTGCGGCAGGGCACTCCGGGCTCGATGGCAACGCGGTCGCCGGGCTTCAGATTCGCCACCGCCGGCCCGACCTCGACCACAACGCCCGCAGCCTCATGACCCAGGCTAATCGGCCTGTCCACGACGAACTCGCCAATGCGCATGTGCCGGAAGAAGTGCACGTCGGAGCCGCAGATGCCGCAGGCGCCGATCTTGACCAGACAGTAGTCGGGACCGGCCAACTCGGGCCGTGGCACCTCCTCCACCCGCAGGTCATTGACTCCGTGCAGCACGGCCGCCTTCATCGTTTCGCTCATCGATCATCGCCCCTAAGCGTCAAAGCGTTGGGTATGCAGTGAATCAGAAATGTACCTTCTGCTCGTGACCGGCCTTCACCTGCCCCGGTGCCCGGCGCTCCCCTTCTGGGCCGTCCTGAGGTGATCTACACAGAACCCTGAGAACCCTGGGGGCAAAGGAACAGTCCAATCGGCGTCAGTCCAATACTGCCGAGGGGGTGTGCTCAGATGGGATCTCACACCGGGTGTGACAGGCTGAGAATCGCGATTGTGGTCCTCGCGGGACTGCTCTTGGTTGTCGGGGCGCAGGCGGCGACGACCCAGTCGGAGTCAGGAATCCGGATCGCCCAGGGACGCAACTTCAACGACCCACCGGGGGTGGTGCCGCCGCGGGGCGATGATGCGATCGACCGGCTGCTGGACGCGGTCCAGATCGACAGGCCGGTGAGCTACCACGGACTCACGCTCTTCCCCGTATCCTTGCGGCGCGACTACGCGGACTTCCTGCCGAAGACCTTCGACCGGGCTGTCCGTGACCGTGACCTGATCGTTGAGGAGGTCGGCGGCGGTGAGGTCAACTCGGTCCGCGTGCGCAACGACGGCTCTCGCGCGGTGTTCCTCATGGCCGGCGAGATCATGATCGGCAGCAAGCAGGACCGCACGCTGAAGCAAGATGCGCTGATCGGACCCCGCAGCGGCTGGGTGACGGTGCCGGTGTACTGCGTGGAGGCCGGACGCTGGACCGTCGTGAGCCCGACCTTCGGCACCAAGGACATGCTCGCCGCTCCCTCCTTGCGTGCCCAGGCCTATGCGGGCGCCGAGCAGAGCAGCATCTGGAGCGAGGTCGACCGCGTGGCCGGTGAACAGGGCGTTCGACAGTCCTCAGGCAGGGCCTTCCAGGAGATCTATGAGGACCGGGAGGTCAAGGGCCGCGTCGACGACTACCTGTCCCACCTGCGGCCCTCCGGCGAGCGCGTCGTGGGTCTGGTGGCCTTCTCGGGGCAGGAGCCCATCGCGGCCGACCTGTTTGGCCATGAGGACGTCTACGGCGCTCTGCGCGACAAGCTGATCAAGTCCTACGTGCTCCAGATCCATCCTGAGCTCGGCGCGGGACGCGAGGACACCCCGCAGATGCGCGACGCAGCCCGATTCCTGGCCCGAGCGTGGTCCGAGCAGTGCAGTCGTATCTCGGTGTCCACCCCTGGAGTCGGCGAGAGTCTGCGGCTACGCAACCAGCGCACGAGCACCGGCGGCGGAGCCCTGGTCTACCACGAGGGCGCGGTGCACGTGAGCCTGTTCCCGACGATGTCCATCGAACCGATCCCCCTGCCGGGACCGGGGCCGCTGCCGATTCCGCGCCCCGAGTAGCGCCCCGGCGAGGTTTCTGCTACCATATCCCGCACAACAGGCCGCCGGACTGCGAAGCCACTTCGCCCTTCGGCGGCCTACCTCGTGCCCGCGGAAGGAAACGAGCCGTCGGGCGGCGAAGTCCAAATCGCAGCTAGTAGACGGTTTCTGGAAGGAGTTCCGTCGTGGCAGAGAGACTGTGGCAAGCCCTCCAGGGCCTGCCGGAATGGCTGGTTGTCGCCATCCTATCAGCGGCGCCGATCAGCGAGGTTCGCGGCGGTATCCCGGTCGGGATATGCGTCTACAAGATGCCCGTGTTGAGCGTGTTCGTCCTTGCCGTGATCGCGGCGATCGTCTCGGTGCTCTGGGTCCCGCCGGTGTACTACTGGATGGCGGCTACCTTTGACAAAACGCCGGTGCTGGGCAGCATGTTCCGCTGGCTGACGGAGAAGGCCGAGAAGAGGAAGAAGACGGTCGAGAGCTTCGGCTTCTGGGCAGTAGTGCTCTTCGTGGCAGTTCCCTGCCCGGGATTCGGCGGGTGGACCGGAAGCGTTCTCGCGGCGGTTTGCCGCTTGCCCTACTCGAAGTTCCTGCTCGCCCTGACTCTGGGCACGCTTGCTGCAGCAGCGATTGTCACGTCCCTGACGCTGGGCGGCGTGCATATCTTCGACTCCATTCAGGTCGCACAGTAGCCGGGGGAGATGACCATGGCCGACAACGACAACTTCGTCCGCATTGAGTTCGAGCGATCGCCCTCCTACCGACTCGTGACCGCCGATGGAGCCTGGGGTGGGCCGACGCCGCGTGGCCACATCCTGGTGAACTTCTTCGTCGACGTGCCCGTGGCTCCGCTGTCGGTCACGCACCGCGTCACTGAGGACGGGCAGCTTGGCGCTGAGATGGTCCGGACGCCTCCGACGGGTGAGGGAAGCCCTCGCGTCTCCCGGGAGTTCGAGGTAGGCGTGCTGCTGTCCCCCGAGGATGCAGAGAGTGTCGCCCGGTGGCTCCTGGAGCAAGTCGACCTGCTCCGCAGCGACCACGAAGAGTAGTCCCCCAGACCGATCGGCGGCAGGAGGAGGCCCTCGGCAGCAGTCCGGTGGCGCCTCCTCTCCTGTCAGCCAGGGGTTCCCCTTGCCTCGTCCCGTGCTCAGCCTCCACAGATTGCCTCCTTTATCGCCTCCAAAAAGCCTGAATATCTACTCAAAGTGGCTTGACAGGCTTGCGCCTTGGGTATATCTTTCTCATAGCTTGAGTTATACTTGAGCATGGCCCTGCGCCTTGAGAGGCGTTGTAGTGAAGGGCCGGCTGCGCTGTCCACGGGGGAGAGACAGCAGCTCTCGGGAGGTGGCAAGTGATGCCTAGGGCGGGAAGATGGGCGAGGAAGAGGCGCTTCGGCAGTCGCAGAGGCATCGTCCTGGCGATTGCAGTGATGGCGATGCTTGTGCTGCTCGGCGTCTGCGGGCTCTGCATCGATGTCGGGCAGGCAGTCTACGGGCTGCAGCAGTGTCAGAATGCGGCCGACGCGGGGGCCCTGGCAGGATCACAGGAGCTGCCCTACTCCACTCCCGCGACCGCCATGGCAAGAAGCATCGCCACGGCGAATGTGCCCAGCAGCCAGAGTTCGTTGTTCAGCGTCAACGCGACCTACTACGCCAAGAGCGCCACAGTCCCCAACTACGGGATCGCGCCCTACGGCGGAGCAGTCGTTGTCACTGCCGCCAAGAACGTGCGCTACGTGTTCCTCCGGGCCCTGGGGTTCGGGGGCGTCACTGTGCACCGCTCCTCCGTGGCGACGAAGATCATCACCGGCACCTGCATCTCGCCGATGTGGATCTCCAACGCGACGGTTGTGCAAAACGGCGTGCAGATCAACATGCTGATGTCGGACGGGCCACACTGTGCCGGCATCCCCGGCAGCTTCGGCTTCCTGACCCCGAACGGCGGTGTGGATTTCGACCTGTGCCTCAAGGGTCTGATCACGCCCGAGCAGGCCGAGCTGCAGCGGCTCAGGGAGAACGACTACGTGTGGGCGTACACCGGTCTGGGTGTAGGGCACTTCCGCGGTGACCTCATAGGCGATGTCGATTCCCGACTCAAGCGTGCACAGAACACTGCGCCGTGGAGCGGCGACACTTTCGCGAGCTTCCACGGCGACAACCCACGCATCATGATCGTCCCCTTCGTGGACTACATCGACGGCACAGGCAGCGGCGCCCGTTTTGCGGTCCAGCGCTTTGGCGCTTTCTGGCTGGAGGACGTCATCACCAACGGTTCTGACAGGTATATTCAGGGGCGGTTCATCGACTTCACCACCCCGGGTGGCACCGGGTACGGGATCAAGACCACTCACCTGGTTCAGTAGTCTTCACGACGGTCCTGAGGGGGGCCGGACAGCGAGCGGGGCGCCGATCTGAAGACCGGCGCCCCGTTTAGTTGTGAGCTCCTGATACCCGTGCGGCTTACCGTCCCGCCTGAAGCCTCTCAATGGCCTCGGCCAGCTTCTGACGGTGCTCGTACATGATCCGTGGGTCCTTCGCGAAGTCGGTCTGCGTCTTGACGATCGCTTCCGGGACCTCAAGCAGGGCCTTTGCAGCAGCGTCGCCTCGTGCGGCCGAGAGCTGCTGGAGCATCGAGAAGTACTCGAAGTCCTCCAGACCCTCGCGTAGCATCTCCCAGCGGATCGAGTTGACGGGACCGCTCACGTACGTGGTCTTGTCTGCCGCGGCCCTCTTGTTGGCCGGGTACAGGAACCGCCCGTCACCATTGCCCCAGTAGCCAACCGTTCCCGCCTCCTGACCGTAACCCGAGGTGTAGCCCATCGGGTCCTCCCAGGGGTTCTGCGGCGTGGTGGGGAAGGCCGACGGGCTGGTCCAGTAGTTGCTCTCCCAGACCAGAATCCCCTGCACATTCCACTTCCAGGTCATCCACAGCCACACGCGCAGGTTCACCGCGTTGTGGTCGATGAACAGCGTCGGCCATGGTGCCTTCGGTCCGGTGCAGACGTACCACCAGATGGTCTCGCCCTGCTTCTGCCGCTCGGCGCAGATCTCCGGATGGTGGTTCGGAAGCACCGGGCACCAGAGGTCTACGGAGCCGAACAACGGCTCGACGGGTTCCTCGGTGAGCATGCGCTTCAGCTTCGGGCCCGCGAGCTTGATCTCGTTCATGCCGTCGCGCACGAAGTCGTAGTCCTTCGGATCGGGCTCGTCGAACCAGTACAGGTAGGCCTTGTCGAGCCACCCGTTCTGCTCCAGGTGGTCCTGAAGACCCATGCAGTACTCCTTGAAGATCCGGCGGTACTCCGGCGTGCCCTGAGCATAGGGACCAATCGCGCCCGCGCTGCGTGAGTAGAAGGTGCCGCCACCCATTCCCTGCAGCGGCAGGCGGAAGGCGCTGAAGTGGTAGTCATCCAGATACTTGCGGGCTTCCTTGTCCCAGGCGGTGAAGTCGAAGCTCGGGTGCATCGCGCCCAGGGCGTTCTCAAAGCCGCCGTCGGTGATGAGGTTGGTTGTGCTGCCCTCCTGGACGAACTTGACGTCGTCGAACCACGTGGTGCCGGTGAGCTTGCCGTCCTCCGTCCACTGGGTGGCTCGGAAGGTCGGACGCAGACTCCGGGCCAGCGGTGAGCGGTCGGCTGGTCGAATCGTCACCGAGTACCGCTCCCACCTGCCGGGGTTGGTGAAGCGAAGGTCGACGTTGTGACCCGAGATCCAGTTCCCGGCCGCGTCGTTACTGGTGAGCGTGACCTGGAAGGTCTGGCCGGGCGCAGCAGTCTTGGCGGCGAAGGACAGGGTGTACCGCGCGTTCGGGTCGATAGTGATGTTCCGCGCAACCTCAGCGGCGACGTTGGCGGTCGTCGACTCGTCTGCCACCTTGAGGCAGCTCTTGCCCTCGGCCGGGTCCTCGGAGACGACCTCGCCGCCGGACCAGTTCAGGCCGGTGAACTCGGTCTTGATCGAGTTCCGCCAGAAGGTGTAGGGCGAGATGCGGTGATCGCGGAAGTTCTGCATGTACAGGTCCCAGACGCGGTTGCGGTCTTCCTCGTTGTTGATGTTGTTGTAGCGCCAGATGTTGCCCGGATCTAGGCCGAAGCCGCTGGCCACATGGCTGTCCTTCGGCAAGGTGAAGTTCCACACGTGCAACTGCACGGGGACGCGGCTTGACCAGCCCTGCGCCTGGAGCGTGATCTCGCCCTGATAGTCGCCCGCTGGGGTTCCCTCGGGCACGTGGTAGGTTAGCCACAGCGGCTGGTTCTGCCCGGCCTTGAGGTCGAGCGGCTCGTCCAGCGGAGGCAAGGCATCAGGCCACCAGCCAAGGCAGCCGGCGCGGTCCGTGGCACGCTTGACGTAGTGGTACCACACGTAGCAGAGGCTAACGTTCTCGGCCGAGAGCTTGGCTCCACCGGGGCCAGTCAGGTCGGAGCTCGTGGCGGTCAGCCCCCTGAGGTCGCGGCTCGGCGAGAGCACAAGCTGCACCGGCTCGAACTCATTGCGTGCCGCCGAGACCTTCAGTGCCTCGCGTCCCGTGTTGCCGCCTGTGACGGCTGGACGCTCACGGCTGACCTTGTACGTCCCCTCACACCACCAGAGCGCGCAGTCGCGATCGGACTTCAGTGGGTAGCCGTAGTCGGTCGCATACAGACTGGGCACCGAGAACTCGGTGCTGCCCTGGAAGAGCGTCGCCCCGTTCGCGGCCACACGCAGTCGCAGGCGATAGTCGCCGGCGCCGCCGACCTCGTACCGGACCGAGGCGACACGCTCTGCGGATCCCGGGAGAGCGGCTTTGGTGGAGAAGGTGCGAGCCCGGCCGGTCTCCGGGGCCTTGGGCTCAACGGTCAATTCGACGGTCGCCTCAGTCGAGAGCGGGCTCACGTTGCGCAGTCGGAACCGGGCCTCGGAGCCGCCGGGAAGGAGGCTGCCCATGTCCTCGGCCGTCACCGCAAGCATCGGGCTCGTCGACTCGACATCCAGGTAGCTCGTGGCACCGACGGCGTCGGGCAGAGCCTGAGCCAGGCGAGCCGAGTACTCGTAACCGTGAATCTGGAAGGAGCCGGGCGCTGAGTCGGCTCGGGCCTCGGTCTGGCCGGGGCTGCGGAGACGGACGTAGATGGCCTTCGCCGGGAGCATCGAAGCGGGTACCCTAAACTCGCCGCCACCGATACCCTCGAGCTTGCCGATCTGCGTCCATTGCTTCCCGTCCACACCGGCCTCCACCACGCAGGTTCCGGCAGAGTACCAGCCGATGCGGGGCTTGACGGTCGCCTCGGTCTGCGCGACGCCGCCGACCTCATGCCGGTAGACGACGAAGTTCCCCGGCCCGAAGACCCAGCGCGAGGAGTTGAAGCCCGCGTTGAAATCCTGCAGCAGTCGTGAGTAGTTCTTTCCGTCGTCGCTCAGGGGGGCGGAGAACTCGTAGACCCCGTTGAGGAGCTTCTCCCCGGCACCGAGGGTCACGGCGCCGAAGACCTTATGCACCGGCACCACGGGCCGGATGCTCACATCGTCGAAGTAGAGGTTCCCCTGCTGGCTCCAGTGCCCGAGGCGGATGGAGGCTTCCTTCTGGTCGGGCCGCGTGATGAACACGTGGGACTGCTGCTGCCAGTTGGGAGTCGCCTGCAGGTCATTGTTGCAGAAGTCGGGACCGGAGACTACGCAGCCTCCGGTGGCGTCCAGTGCGGACTTGACATAGAACGAAAAACGGTAGGGCGTGAAGGGCTGAACTGCAATACCGGACTGACTCCAGCTCCGGACGGAGTCCGCGGCAGTGGAGCCGACACTGACGCAGCGGGCTCCGGTGTTCCCCGAGGTCTCCCAAGCACCGGGTGGTGCACTGAGAACCCAGTCGGAGGGCGTGCGGTCGCCCTGCTCAAAGGACGGGTTACGCACGAGGTTCGCCTGGGCGCAGCAAAGCCCCAGCGAGAGTGCGAGGAGCAGCAACACGAGACGGCTAGACGACATCGGCGGTCACCCCTTTATCATGGAGAGGCCAAATCAGCTCGCGCGCCGGCAGCGCAAGCGCCGAGTGCCCTCCTGCAAAGGTGGTTCGCGGTCGGGCACAACAAACCTGCCCGCTAGAGGACCGACTACCGGGGCCTGCAAGTGCGAAGCGATGCCGGGCTTAGTGAGGGGGCAGAGCCGAGCCGGACTGGTGCCAGGCAGTGAGCCACAGACGCGCCGTGAAGATCGCAGCCTGGGCCAGCTCGCGCGTGACCTCGGGACGCAACCGCGGCGACCATAGCTCATACCGCCGGGGCGCATCACACGCCGGGGTCTGGTCGAAGACACTGTAGAGGAGGGTGATGCGGTAGAAGGACTGCAGGACTTCCTGCCGGGCTTCGCCGGAGACGCTGCGCAGGTCACCCAGAGAGGCTTCTCCGGAGGCGACCTTGTTCTGAGCCAGGGCCAGCACGTCGTGCTCGAGTCCCTGCGCCGTCAGGTAGGCCAGGAACCCGCTCTCGTAGTCGCGATGGATGCCGTGATGAACCTTGTCGGCGGCAGTCCCGGGGCGCACCCGACCATCGTAGTTGATCGTAGTATGAAGGGGCATGCTAGTGTCGCCGGCGTAGTGCGACAGGACCCCACACCAGGTGGCGACATCACTGCTGCGCGTGCGCAGGCGGTAGGTCAGTTCGCCGCACCGTTGAGTGAGCGCCCAGGGCAGCACTCCCTCCTCCGCACGAGCCGGATCGGGACTCACGGGCAGATACCAGCCACCGGAGGCGGTCTGGTAGTACTCCATGTTCACGTAGTGGCGGGGTCCCTCGGAGGGGTCGTTCCTCTTCCAGGTGTCCGGGGCCGGAGCGCCGTCGATGCAGGCTTCCCGGGGCCCGCTGGAGCTGAGGTAGGTCTTCAGCCCGCTGTCGGGGAGCAGAGATACTGCAAGGCGGGCCACCATGCGGTGCCCTTGTGAATCCCAGGCGAACCCGGGGACCGCCAGAACCTGGAGCAGCAGAAGCAAGCCGACTGCAGGACGCAACCTCATGATGGCATAACCCCGTGGCTCGATACCGCCAAAGGTCGCGTCCCCGTGGCGAAACCGGGCAGGAAAGTAGCGACGGCCAAAAACGAGCCTGGGGCCCTCCGGCCCACACTACCGGAAGGCGTTGTCGGGCACCTTCTCGGCAGTCACGTTGGTCTCTTGCTGATTGCCGCCACGCTGCACGGTCAGTCGCACGGTGTCGCCGATGCGGTGCTTGAAGAGCGCCTTCTGCATCTCGTCGTTCTGCGTGACGGTCTTGCCGTCGACGGCGATGATGACATCTCCTGCCCGCAGTCCGGCGCGGTCGGCCGGTCCGCCCTCATAGACGCCCAGGATGACGATGCCCTTGTCGGTGCCCAACTGATAGTAGTGCGCGAAGCCCGGGCTGTTGGGCATGACGTGGGCGAGGCCGATGAAGGGTCCGCGATGGACGAGGAAGTAGAGCGCTTCCTTCGCCTGGTTGATGGGGATCGAAAAGCCGATCCCGACATTGGTGGCGACGGGATTGCCCTGCGGGTCGAAGATGCGGAAGTTGATCCCGACTACATTGCCCGCGAGATCAACCAGCGGACCGCCGCTGTTGCCCTGATTGATGGCCGCGTCGGTCTGGATAACCTTGCGAGTCTCACGACCGAAGTCGCGGGCGCCCAGAGCGCTCACGACGCCCACGGTGACGGTGTGCTCGAAGTTGAAGGGGTTGCCGACCGCAATGACCCATTCGCCGGCCTGGAGCTTGTCGGAGTCACCAAGGGGCGCCGACTTGAGGTCGGCCGGAGGGTTGATGATCTCCAGCACCGCCAGGTCTTCCTCCGTCATGCGACCCAGGGGCTGCGCCTTGAGTTCGCGTCCGTCGGTCAGCTTCACCGTCAGGTCGGTGAAATCGCCGATAACGTGCGTGTTGGTCAGGATCAGCTTGCGCTTCTCGTACTCGAAGATGACGCCCGAGCCGATGCCGCTGATGACGCCGCCGGAGGACATCAGCTCCATCCAACTGCGCGGCTCCCGCTGCCCGGTGATCTTGACCACTGCCGGGCTGATGCGCTTAACCGCGTTGACGATGGCGTTCTGGTCCGTGGTGACCTGCAACTTGGAGGCAGGCGCGGAGTCGGCCGGTGAGCCCGCGACCACGGTGCCCGGAGTCTGGGCCTGCTGGACCTGGGTCCGCGACACGTAGTAGCCGCCGATCCCGCCGCCGACGATGCCGAAGATCAGCGACAGGAAGGCTACGGTAAAGGCGCTGGGCGCATGGCGACTCGTCATGGGGTCAGCCTCCAGTCATGGACGCCTCAGGGCAGGCGCCAAAGTCAGGCGGTCCTGCAAGGGCCAGGCAATTGGCCGGCTCAGAGGTCGGGGCGCTCCCCGCCCTAGATTTGCTTGAGCACGTTGGCCATCTCGATGGCCGTCGTCGCAGCCTCAAAGCCACGGTTGGGCAGGCGGGTTCCGGCACGCTCGATGGCCTGCTCGATGGTGTCCGTGGTGATGACGCCGAAGATCACGGGCACTCCCGTCTGCATGGAGGCCTGGGCGATGCCCTTGGCACACTCCCCGGCCACGAAGTCGAAGTGGGCGGTGCCACCACGGATGACGGCGCCGATGCAGATGACGGCGTCGAACTTGCCGCTCTCGGCCATCTTCTTGGCGGCCAGCGGAATCTCAAAGGAGCCCGGCACCCAGGCGATCCGGATGTCGTCTTCGCAGGCGTTCTGGCGGCGCAGGCAGTCGAGAGCGCCCTCCAGCAGCTTGCCGGTGATGAACTCGTTGAAGCGGGCGACGATGATCCCGAACTTGAGGCCGGAGGCGTCCAGTTTGCCTTCGATCGTTGTGGGCATGGTGAATCTCCAGGGTTCAGAGTCGGTTACTGGGTCGGCTCCTCCGACGGATGGATGAGGTGACCCATCTTCTCTCGTTTGGTCTCCAGGTAGCGACGGTTGTACTCCGTGGGGCACATCTCCAGCGGCACCCGCTCCACGATATCGAGGCCAAAGCCCGTGAGGGCGACGTACTTGGCCGGGTTGTTCGTGAGCAGCCTCATGCGGGAGACGCCCAGGTCGACGAGAACCTGCGCTCCCGAGCCATAGTCGCGAAGGTCTGGCGCGAAGCCCAGGGCGACATTGGCCTCGACGGTATCGAAGCCCTCGTCCTGGAGGTGGTAGGCACGGATCTTGTTGGCCAGACCGATGCCTCGTCCCTCGTGGCCCGGAATGTACAGCAGAACCCCGCATCCCTCCTGGTCGATCATCTGCAGCGCAGAGGCGAGCTGCTGGCCGCAGTCGCACTTCAGCGACCCCAGGATGTCGCCGGTCACGCAGCCCGAGTGGACGCGCACCAGCGGGGCCTCGGCGGCCTTCAGATCGCCCTTCATGAGGGCGATGTAGTCCGTGCCGTCGATGATGGAGGTGTAGATGACGATGTGGAACTCGCCCCAGCGTGTCGGCAGCAGCGCCTCAGCTTCCTTGCGCACGAGCCGCTCGGTACTCCGGCGGTACTCGATGAGGCCGGCGATGGAGGCGATGCGGATGCCGAAGCGTTCGCCCAGCTCGGCAAGCTCCGCCATCGTGGCCGGCTCGCCCCTGTCGTCGAGAACCGTGGCGGTGACAGCCATCGGCTCCAGCCCGGCGAGACGCGCCAGGTCCACAGCGGCCTCGGTGTGACCGACGCGTCGCAGCACGCCGCCATCGACGGCCCGGACCGTCTGCACATGGCCCGGGCGCACGAGGTCTCCGGGACGAGTTTCGGCGGCAATCAGCTTGCTGATGGTCAGCGCACGATCGGCAGCCGAATCACCGCCAAGAACCCCCTTGCGAGCATCCACGCTCACGTGGAAGTTCGGGCCTCCGGCGCGGTCTCGGTCGGTGAGCATCGCCGGAATCGAGAGCTCGTCGAGCCGGGTCTGCATCATCGCCACGCACAGGGTACCCCGGGCGTGCATCAGCAGGAAGTTGATGTGTTCGGCATCGGCAAAGCGCGCGGCGAAGATAAGGTCGCCGCTGTTGCGCTCACCGGCATCGTCGACGACGATCAGGTACTCGCCACGACCAATCGCCTCGACGGCCTCTGCAGTTGTGATCGGGTCTGTCGGCATAGGACGTCCGTGCCTTTGTGTGGCCCTGCGACAGGTATCGGCTCCGGCCCCTCAGGAGCCGGTTACAGGTAGCCGTGTTGCTTCAGGAAATCCTCGGTGATGCCCTGCTTGCGCTCGGTCAGCGCACCCAGCATCCGGTGCACATACTTGGCCAGGACATCGGTCTCAAGGTTAACGTCCTCGCCCGGACGCAGGTTTCCAAAGGTGGTATGCGCCACGGTGTGCGGGATGATCGCGACCTCGAAGTAGTCGCTCCCGCAGGCGGTAACGGTCAGGCTGATGCCGTCCATGGCGATGCTGCCCTTCTCGACGACGAAGGGGCTCAGGCTCTCGGGCAGCGAGAACCGCCAGCGGGTCGTCTGACCCTCCGGTATGGAGGACAGGACCGTGCCGACGCCGTCGACGTGGCCCTGGACGAAGTGCCCGCCCAGTCGTGAGGAGGCGCTCAGCGCTCGCTCGAGGTTGGCCCGTTTCCCGGCTCGCCAGCCCGAGAGCGTTGTCCGTGACAGCGTCTCCGAGCCCGCATGGGCCGTGAAGTGAGTGCTCCCGAGCGCAACGACGGTCAGGCAGCAGCCGTTCACGGCGATGCTGTCGCCGACCTGCGTGCCCTCCAGAACGGTGCGGGCCTCGAGCGTGATATCCGCACCGAGGGTGACCGGAGTCACCGAGCGCACCGATCCGACTTCCTCAACTAGTCCTGTGAACATGGGTAGGCGTCAACCCTGAGGTCGTCTCCCACGCGCGCCACGGCGGTGATGGACAGCGGTCGAGCACCGGCCATGCGCTCAGGCCCAGGCCCTGCAAAGACCGGAATACCGTCGCCGCCCAACACCTTCGGCGCGTAGAAGAGGACGAGCTTGTGAACCAGATTCTCGGCAAGGGCTGCAGCGGCCAGAGTGCCTCCGCCCTCCAGCAACACACTCATCCGCCCCTGTGCGCCCAGATGATCCATGAGCGCACCCAGGGGCACCCGCACGGGCTCACCGACTGCGGTCGGCATCGGCTCCAGCACCAGCACCTCGGCACCGGCCTTCCGAAGGGCCTCGATGCGTTCCGGTGCGGCCTGACTGGTGACGGCAATCAGGCAACCGGCTTCGCTCTCAGCGCAAAGGACCCTGGCTGAGACCGGGGTGCGTGCCCGCGAGTCAACCACCACACGCAGGGCATCCCGCGCAGAAGGGTCCTCCAGGCGCGTCGTCAACTGCGGATCATCGGCAAGCACCGTCCCGACGCCGACCATGACGACCTCCGACCGGTCGCGCAGCTCATGGACCTGTCTGCGAGCCGCCTCACCGGTCACCCACCGGGAATCGCCGGTGCTCGTGGCGATCTTGCCGTCAAGGGTGCAGGCCATCTTCAGCGTGACGAAGGGCCGCCCCGTCTGTTTGTGATGTATGTAGGCCTCGTTGAGCCGTCGCGCCTCGGTCGCCAGGACCTCGGGAGTGACCTCAAGGCCGGCCTCACGAAGCTTCTGGGCACCCCTTCCGGCACAGCGCTCATCACAGTCGTCACAGGCATAGACGACGCGACGAACCCCAGCCCGGAGGATGGCGTCCGTACAAGGGGGCGTCCGGCCCCAGTGGCAGCAGGGCTCCAGGGTCACATAGATCGTGGCGCCACGGGCACGCTCTCCGGCCTCTTGCAGGGCCAGAGGCTCTGCATGGGGCTGTCCCGCTCGCGAATGGAAGCCCTCGCCGACGATTTCGCCCTCGGCCACAACGACACTGCCAACGGCGGGGTTGGGGCTGGTGCGGCCCAGTCCCCGCGCAGCAAGCTCAAGGGCCCTGCGCATGAACTTCTCATCTGCCGCGCGCTCTGCGGCCAGGTCACTCTGCGACACGCTTAGTTGGCCCCTCCCGGACCTTTCTTGTCCTGCAAGTCCTGCAACGCCTTGTAGATGGCCGCCTGTTCCAGGTGTCTCTGGCGCTCCAGCAGCCGCAGATCGATGACCGAGAGGACGATCACGACGACTGCCAGGAGGGTGAGAACGCACCAGAAGACGAGCTCGGAGAGGGCGTCTGGCCAGCGGTGAACCGTGCCGAAGAAGATCATGCCGATGATCGCCATGAGCAGCGCGGCGGTAACCAGGCGCAAAACAAGCTGGGGGCGTGTGATGAGTTGCCGCTTGCGGAAGTACCCGGACACTTGCACGGCGGCGCCAACTGCCACAGCAACCGCCATGACCATGAGCACGACTGCCGAGGTGTAGCTGAGCTCAGGTGCGCCCGCCATTGGTTGTACCCCCCATCACCGCCATGATAACATAAGCCGAAGGCGGTTCACAAGATTGCGCAAGACCCGGGGCCTCGCACCTGCGAGCGACCCGAGGCGGGGGAGTTGCCGCGATGCTCAGACGTCTGCAGGTGCTGCGAGAGCCCGACCAGGAAGCGGTGATGCTGGCCGCAGTCCCGAACCCGGCTACCCTCCGTGGTGGCGTCCGCTTGTTCTTGCGGGCACTCTCAGCGGCGCTGACACCCTCCGGCCACGACGCCGACTATGACAGTCTCATGGGGCTGAGCGGTCTCGCCTTCATGCTACCCACCTTCGCGGACGGCGGACCGGAGTTGGACACAGGCGACGTCGGCGAGCTCCTGCCCCAGGCCTTGCGGGCGCTGGGAGTGCAGGGAACGGTGCTCTGCGCGACAGGTCCGGAGGAGACGCAGATCTGGACGGAGCCGATCACCCAGGCACTGCGTGCCGGCTTCGGTGTGCCGGTGCTGGGATGGCCCGAGGAGCAGGACGACTGGGCGGTCCTCACCGGCGTCGATCCCGGCCGGCGGGTCTGGGTCGGCTGGCCTGCGGGGTATGAGGAGAAGACCTGCCTCGGGGCACCTCCTCGGGCCTGCAAGACGGTGGTCATCGCCGGGACCTGTGAGACGACTGCGCCCTGGGAGGCCGCCACAGCTAGCTTCGAAGGGGCGCTCGCGCGCCGTCAGCAAATGAGGGCGGCACATGACACCTGGTGTCAGGTTCTTAAGCGGGAGAAAGAGGGCACTAAAGAGGCTGCGAAGCCACTCGGCGAGCGCCTGGCCGCCCATGTCCGGCTCCGGTCCTGGCTGGCCGATGCTCGTTATTCTGCGGCGAAGTTCGTGGAATGCTGTGCGGATCTCGCTCCGGCCAGTGCTCTTGAGGGGCTGGAGGCAGCGGTTGGCCACTACGAGGAAGCGGCCCGTGCCATCGAGTGGGTGCCGGTGCCTCTGGAGGAAGAGCTAGAAGGAGACGACCTGGACTCCGCCGAAGAAGAGAGCAATCTGGAGGAGGCTTTCGACGCGGTCCTCAGGTCCGAGTCTGCGGCCCTCGACAGCCTGTCCCATGCACTGAAGGGCGAGCCGGTGAGAGACGAGTGGTCCGCCGGATAGCCTGCAAACCGGGCCGGGCAAGAGCACGGAGCAAGACAACACAGGGAGGCGCACATGCAAAGCCACGTCTTCTACCAGCCGTCCTACTCGCTGCTGCAGTTGGTGCTTGAACAGGGCGAAGCCGTACAGGCCGAAGCAGGCGCAATGGTCTCGATGACGCCGAATGTACTGATGCAGACGGCGGCTCGCGGCGGCATCCTCGGCGGCCTCAAACGGTCGCTGCTGGGCGGCGAGAGCTTCTTCATGAACACCTTCACCTGCACGAGCGGCCAGGGCGAGCTGACGCTGGCTCCGTCGCTGTCCGGCGACCTGCTGCACGTGCCGCTGAACGGGACCTTCTATGTCCAGTCGGGCTCCTACATCGCCAGCACGCCGGGCATTCAGATGGACACCAAGTGGGGTGGCGCAAAGCTGTTCTTCTCCGGCGAGGGTCTGTTCCTGCTCAGGTGCCAGGGCCAGGGCGACCTGTTCATCAGCTCCTACGGCGCGATCCATGCGGTGCAGCTTGCCGAGGGCCAGCAGTACGTGGTCGACACCGGCCACATGGTGGCCTTCGAGGACACCATCACCTACAAGGTGCGTGGGGCCGGCGGGCTGAAGGAGACCTTCCTCTCCGGCGAGGGCCTGGTGTGCGACTTCACCGGACCGGGAAGACTTTACCTGCAGACCCGGAGCATGGACGCCTTCCTGAAGTTCCTGATTCCCAAGCTTCCCAAGTCCAGTTCCTAGCAGCCGAACCTCTAGAAGCCGGGCCCAGACGCCCGGGACGGGAGACGGATCGACGAGTATGAACATGGGCCAGCCGATGCGAGGTGGCCGCGGACACGGACGTGGGGAGGACTCTGGGCGGGAGGGTGAAGGGCCACCGCCGCTGAGCATTACCGACAAACGGATGCTGGGCTGGTTCTACGCGAATCTGGGCCCGCATTGGCACAAGATCGTGCTTGGCGTCCTGACCATGACCGGCGCGACCTGGGCAGGTCTGTACCAGCCGAAGCTGCTGCGCGACATCTTCGACAAGGTCATCGGGCAGGGCCAGACCAACCTGCTGTATCCCCTGGCAGCCGCCCTGATGATGTGGACCATCCTCGGCGGCGTGCTCGGCGCTGCCCGGATGACCGTGATGCACCTGCTGGGGCAGCGGTTCATGTACACGCTGCGGATGCAGTGCTACCGCCACATGATGACGCTGGACATCGCCTACTTCGAGAACCAGCGCACCGGCGACATCATGTCCCGCATCAGCAATGATGTGGGGACCGTCGAAGACATGGTGGTCCACGGCACCGACAACCTGATCAGCAACGCGCTGCGGATCATCGGTGTCGTCGCCTTCATGTTCTGGATGAACTGGCGGATGGCCGTGGTCGCCCTGGTTCCGCTGCCCATCTTTCTGGTCAGCATGATCGTCTTCGGTCGGGTGATTCGCCCCGTCTTCCGGCGCATCCGCGAAGAGCTGGGCGACATCAACGTCAAGCTGCAGGAGCGCATCTCGGGCATCCAGGTCATCAAGGCCTTCGCCCGCGAGGACGCGGAGGCCGAGTTCTTCGACGTCTCCGCCAAAGAGTACTGGAAGGTCAACGCCAGGAGCATCTGGATGTGGAGCACCTTCTTCCCGGCCGTCGGCCTGATCACCTCAGCCGGCAGCGTGGTCATGACCTGGTACGGCGCTCGACTGGCTACCGGCGGCAACGCCCTGGCGACCGCCGGTGACGTGGTCGCCTTCCTGCTGTACCTGCAGCAGTTCTACCAGCCCATCAGCACCCTGGTGCAGACCTACAACACGATGAACCGGGCGCTGGCCTCGATGGCACGGATCTTCGAGTTGCTGGATGAGAAACCCGAAGTGGCCGAGAAGGAAGGCGCCGTCGAGCTGGAACAGGTGGAAGGTCGCGTCGACATTGAGCACGTGCGCTTCCGCTACACGACCGGCGAGGTCGTGCTCCACGATGTCTCGGTGTCGGCGGCACCGGGTGAGACTGTCGCGATCGTGGGCCGCAGCGGCGCGGGCAAGACCACCTTGGTCAACCTCATCCCCCGCTTCTATGACCCCTTCGAGGGCCGGGTGCTGGTCGACGGCCATGACGTGCGAGAGGTGACGAAGCAGTCCCTGCGCCGCAATCTCGCGATGGTGCTGCAGGAAACCTTCCTGTTCAACGCCACGATCCGCGAGAACATCCTCTACGCCCGACCCGACGCGACCGAGGAGGAGTTGGTGGAGGCGGCCAAGGCTGCCTATGCCCACGACTTCATCGTCGAGTTGGAGAAGGGCTATGACACGATGTGCGGCGAGCGCGGAGTGAGACTCTCCGGCGGGCAGAAGCAGCGACTGTCCATTGCCCGGGCGCTGCTGGCGAATCCGCGCATCCTGATCCTGGATGAGGCGACCTCCCTGGTCGATACCGAGGCGGAGCAGATCATCCAGAAGGCCCTCGCGAACCTGATGCACGGGCGGACGACCTTCGTGATCGCCCACCGCCTGTCGACGATTCGCAAGGCTGACAAGATCGTGGTCATCGATGACGGGCAGGTTGTCGAGCAGGACCGGCACGAGGTGCTGATCGAGAATCAGGGCCTCTACGCCGAGATGTACAACCGCCAGTTCCAGTTTGAGGAGGATTGGGGCATCCCCTCCGGTGTGGGCAATGCGGGCGGAATGGGTATGGGCGGTCCGCGCGACCCCGGTAGCGGAGGCTAAGGCCTGCGCTGCACCGGCCCCGGGGGACGATGTGCCGTGATGGGAGACGCGTCTGTGGGTCCGAAGGCTGTGCTGCCGCGCTTGAGGGCGCTGGCTCGTGCCCTGCGCTGTGTCCGTGCCCTGCGGGGCCTTGTACTGTGGAGCGCCGCGACTGCCCTTGTGCTCGCGGCGCTTGTTGCTTTGCTCGACCAGATTCCCCGCTATGCCGCGATTGCCCCGTACCTCGCCGCCGGGCTGACTAGCCTGGCTCTTCTGCTGTGGGTCGCGCTGGTGTTGGTCCCGGCACTGCGACCCGTTTCCCTCAAAGATGCCGCGCGACTCGTCGAGGGCCGCTTCCCGCAGTTGCAGGATGGCCTGCTGACCCTCGTGGATCCGGCGCCGGAGTTCACTAAGGCTAGTGCACAAGAGTCGGCACGGCCGGCGCGGACACTGACCGACCTACTGGGACTGGAGGTCTCGCGCCGACTTGAGGGCCTGGACCTGCTAACGGCGCTGGACTTGCGTGGCCTGCGGCGACTGGCGCTCGCAGCCTTGCCGCTCCTGCTGACGGCGGCGCTGATTACGGCAGCCTGTCCGGTTGGTCTGGCGCGGCTGACGGGACCGGGTGGAATCGGCCAGACCGAGAGACCGGCGTTGAGGCGGCCCGTCCTGCCTCCCGAGTTGGAGCAGTTGGGGCTGCGCGATCTATCGGTCGAGGTTGAGCCGCCGGCCTACAGTGGCCTTCCCGGGCAGACGCTGCACGAGGACTTCGGAAGCCTGGAGGTACTCCGGGGGAGTCGGGTCACGATTCGCGCTACCATCGACCCTGAGGCGACGGCGGTCCTGGAGATCGGGCAGGTGCAGGCCTCGGGTCTTCGCGGGCCAGACCTGAGCCGGAGCTTCACCGCGACCGGGAGCCTGCAGTGGACCCTGACTGCGCAGCGAGCGGGCAAGCACGCCTCTGTTGGACCCTACAGGCTGCGGGTCAAGGAGGACAAGTCGCCGACGGTGCGGTTGGTGGAGCCCGGCCGCGACCTGGTGCTGGACCGTGTGGAGCCCCTGCGGCTGGTGCTCTCCGCTGACGACGACTTCGGCGTAGCGGCGCTGCGACTCCAGTACCGGCGTGCCGGGGAGCGGACCTGGCGCAGTCTCGAGGTCGCCGGTGGCGAGCGGCATCTGAACGCAGCCTTCCAGTGGGACCTTGCGCCGATGGCCCTGCGCCCCGGTGAGGCGATTGAGTACCGGGCAGTGGCGCAGGACACCGACCTAGTCTCCGGCCCCAAGACCGCCGCGACTTCCCTCTACCGAGTCGGCCTCAAAGCCCTGCCACCCTTGCCGCCGACGCCCGCGACGGTTGAGAAGGCCCAGACGCGCGAAGAGGATGCGCTCGCGAACCTGAAGACCGAGGCAGCAGCCTTCGATCAGCAGCTCCAGGAGATGATCCGGCAGGCGCAGCAGGCGGAGAGTTCAGGCAGCTCCGGCCAGGTGTCCCGCGGTGAACTCCAGGAGGCTCAGCAGCGCCTCGCCGGGCGAGCCGAGGACCTGCGGCAGGCGATGGCCGAGGCGGAGAAGCTACTGGCCGAGAGCCCGCTGCTCAGTGATGACCTGGTGCAGAAGGTGCAGGAGCTGCACAAGCTCATGTCCGAGCTGATGAACGAGGACCTCAAGCGCGTGATGGAGCGTGTTCAGGAGGCGCTGAAGC
>JBDKVB010000150.1 GCA_039679385.1 Armatimonadia bacterium
GCTACGAGCGGACCGCGCTGACCATCGGTACGGACGGTGGGTTCCATGAAGGCCCGTCTTACTGGGACTTCTCGATGCCGACCCTGTACCTGTTCACCGATCTGTATGAGTGGTGCACGGGGCTGCACGCGCCGGATATCGACCGGGGACTGCCCGGCCAGATCGAGTTCCGCTTTCGCCACCTGTACCCGGGGCTTGGGCTTGCCGCTCCGCTAGAGGACGCGCCACAGACTTTGGGACGCCCGCCGGTGAAGCTGGCCCTGTGGGAAGCGCGACGATTCAAGGACCCGCTGGCGATGGGGCTTGCAGACCTGCTGGTCACCAGTCCGGGAACGGATCGGTTCAATCTGCTCTGGCTGGACGAGAAGCTGGTGGGGACCGAACCGCTGGCGAAGCTGGCCCTCTCGAAGCGCTACGACGATGTTGAGACGGTGTTCGCCCGCACCTCCTGGGGCCCCGAGGCGACCTTCGCGGCCTTCGTGTGCCGGCCTCTAGGCGGACATCTGTATGCCGAGTTGTGCGAGCGCTACGGCATCGGCGGCACGGGGCACAACCACCCGGAGGAGGGGCACTTCGTGCTGTTTGGCCGGGGGGAGACCCTCGCGGGCGATACCGGCTACACCTACGCCAAGCGTACCAACGAGCACAACACCATCCTGGTGGACGGCAAGGGTCAGTACGGCGATGGTGAGATGTGGCCGTCGCCGACCAGGGGACGCGCTCACATCACGCGCTTTGCGACCGACAAGGACCTTATGATCGTCACAGGGGATGCGACCTCGGCCTACCCCGAGGAGCTGGGGCTGACCCAGTTCGAGCGCACCTTTGTGATGGCCGGGCCCGACCTGTGTGTGGTCTGCGACCGCCTGCAAGCCCGTGAGCCACGCACCTTCTCGTGGCTTCTGACCCACAAGGGGACAGTTGCCTCCGACAAGGGTCAGTGGACCGTGACGCGCGGTGGGGCGAAGCTCACCCTTGCGCCGCTGCTCCCGGCCAAACTCACCGGCCAGACGGAGACGTACCGTCCGCAGTTCATCCATCCGACGCGTGACCTGACGCCGAAAGACCCGGAGTTCGAGCGGCTGTCGCTGAACACCGACCCTGTGACACAGACCACCTTCCTGATGCCCCTGCTGATCAGCGGCGCCGGCGAGACGCCTGTGACTGTCGCCTCGGCAGGTGGCGAGAACTGTGACGCTGTGCGGGCCGGCCAGATTGTCGTCGCCTTCCGGAAGGCCCCGGGAGAGATGACGGTGCGTGCCCCCTGGGGAGAAGAGGTGCGAAGCGGTGCTGCCGTGATGGTGCTTCGACTCCAGGGCGCAGACCGCCAGGTGCTGGAGGCCCGGTAGGCCGACAGTTGGTCCGTGGAACCGATATGGAGCAGGTACCGGTGCGCCCGCGGGAGAAGACTCCCGCGGCTTAGGGTTGTGCACGTAACCTGCCTGGCAAAGACGGGAGCTTATGGTAGCCTCTTCAGCCGATACGACCCCCGGGGTCGAGCCCATCCTGCGTATGACCGGCATCCGCAAATCCTTCGGCGGCGTGCGGGCCCTGCGAGGTGTTGACCTCGAAGTCCGCCCCGGTGAGATACTGGCGCTGGTCGGGGAGAACGGTGCGGGCAAGAGCACCCTGATGGAGATCCTGTGCGGGAACCAGCGGGCCGACGCCGGGACGATCACCTACCAGGGCCAGCCGGTTCACTTTGCCGGGGCTCGAGAGGCTGCCTTCGCCGGCCTGTCGATCGTGCACCAGGAACTGAGCATGGTCCCCTACCTCACGGTGGCCGAGAACATCTTCTGCGCTCGCGAACCCGTGATACCTGTGCTCGGGTTCGTTGACCGGCGGCGACTGTACCGTGAGGCCGAGGAGATCCTGCGACGCTTCGATCTGGACATTTCCCCCAGGGTGCAGGTGGGGCGACTTCCGGTGGCCGTGCAGCAGATGATCGAGGTCGCCAAGGCCCTCTCCCTGGACTGCAAGGTGCTGGTGCTGGATGAGCCCACCAGCGCACTCACCGAGCGCGAGATCAGTTATCTCTTCGACATCATCGGACGCCTGCGCAAGCGCGGCGTGGCCATCGTGTACATCTCGCACAAGCTCGCGGAGGTCTTCGAGGTCGCCGATCGCATCATGGTTCTTCGCGATGGCTCGGTGATCGGGACTCGCCCTCGCGAGGAGGTCACCCCGGACGAGATTGTGCGGATGATGGTGGGTCGTGAGCTCGGCGCGTGGTATCCGGAGCGCGACAGCGAGATTGGCAAGACGGTGCTGCGAGTCGAGAACCTGACGCGGGAGCCGCGCTTCCGCGATGTCAGCTTTGAGGTGCGAGCGGGCGAGATCGTTGGCATGGCCGGGCTTGTGGGAGCCGGGCGGACCGATGTCGGTCGCGCGATCTTCGGAGCCGATCGGCCGCAGTCGGGGCAGGTCTACCTTGACGGTGAGTCCGTCGGTGTACACACGCCGGAGGATGCCATCGCACTGGGGATCGGCTATGTTCCTGAAGACCGCAAGGACCTGGGGCTGTTCCTGGGGCTCAACATCCGCCAGAACATCGGCGCCGCAAGTCTGAAGGCCAATGCAGTAGGCGGGGTTATGAGGTCGCAGCGCGAGGTCGCCATGGCCGAGGAGTACGTTGAGCGCCTGAGCATTCGGACGCCGACCATCTACACAACGGCTTCGGATCTCTCGGGCGGGAACCAGCAGAAGGTGCTGCTGGCGAAGTGGCTGGCGATCCATCCGCGGCTACTGATCGTCGATGAGCCGACACGCGGTGTGGATGTGGGTGCCAAGGCGGAAGTGCACTCGATCCTGCGTGGCCTGGCTCGCAGCGGTGTGGCAATCCTCATGATCTCCTCCGAGCTGCCCGAGATTCTGGGCGCCAGTGACCGCATTCTGGTCATGCACGAGGGGCGGCTCATGGGAGAGCTCAGCGCCGAGGAGGCCACGGAAGAGAAGATCATGTTCCTGGCCGCAGGCCGAGAAGAGTCCGAACAGGATGCCGGTGGAGGGCCCGAATCATGAGGATAGCAGCGACGATCCTGACGGTGATACTGACACTCGGTGCCGCCTGTGCACCGGCTGCCACGATCTACCCCGACCGATGGGTGTACGTGTCGCGGAATCTGAGCAACGATGCCCAGGTGGAGGAGATGCGCGCCATCATCGAGACGGCTGCCGCGCATGGCCTCAACGGGATGCTGTGGGCAGGTGGCCTGGACTCGATGGATCGGCGACCGCCGGAGTTCTTCCAGCGGCTGGAGCGCGTCAAGGCGATCTGCGCCGCCAACAAGATCGAGATCATCCCCATCATCTTCTCCGCCGGATACGGAGGCGGGGTGCTGGGGCATGACGCGAATCTCGCCGCCGGGCTCCCCGCGAAGGACCTGAAGTTTGTGGTTCACAAGGGCGAGGCGACGCTTGCGCCCGAGGCTCAGCCGAAGCTGGCCAACCCGGGGTTTGAGGACTTCCGCAACGGTGTCTTCACCGGGTTTGTGTTCCAGGACAAGCCGGGGCAGATCTCCTTCGTCGACCAGGAAGTGTATCACTCGGGCAAGGCTTCCCTGCGCTTCCAGAACTACGCGCCGGGAGACCCGCAGACCCAGCATGCCCGGGTGATGGCTGAGGTGAAGGTGCAGCCCTACGCGCCCTACCGCGTCAAGGTCTGGGTGAAAACCCAGGACTTCGGCCCGCGGGATACGCTGCGGATGCAGGTGTATGTTGGTTCGCGCAACATCGGGTCGGCGAACCTCGCCTCGGACCCGACGAGTGACTGGCGCGAGGTCGGCATGACCTTCAACGCAAGAGAAGCCGACACGGTGCGGATCTACGTCGGTGCCTGGGGAGCTGCGACGGGCAAGTTCTGGCTCGATGACCTCGGTGTCGAGGCCCAGGGACTGCGCTGCGTCCTGCGTCGGCCGGGGACGCCGGTGAAGGTCACCAGCGAAGACGGCAAGACGATCTATGAGGAAGGGCGCGACTTCGCCCCGATCGCTGACCCGCGACTGGGCGACTTCCGCGGGAATCATGACGATCCGCCCATCCGTCTACTTCCGGGCAGTCGCCTCCAGGAGGGTGACCGGCTCCGCGTCAGCTTCTACCACGGAGTGATGCCCAATGACGGCCAGGTGAGCGTCTGCATGTCCGAGCCGGCGCTCTACGAGTACTGGGCGCAGCAGGCGAAACTGATCCAGCAGCACCTGGCGCCGACCAAGTGGTTCTTCAGCATGGACGAGATTCGGGCCGGTGGAGCCTGCGAGGCCTGTAAGTCGCGGCATATGACCATGGGTCAGATCCTCGGCGACTGCATCACCCGCGAGGTGCAGATGGTGCGCGAGGTCTCGCCGGGCGCCAAGTGCTACGTGTGGTCGGATATGCTGGACCCGAACCACAACGCCCACGGCGACTACTACCTGGTGGACGGGGATTTCACCGGGTCGTGGGACTACATCCCGAAGGACGTCGTCATCGCCTGTTGGTACTTCCAGAAGCGTGCGGAGAGCCTGCGGTTCCTCTCCGAGCGCGGGTTCGAGACCCTCGCCGGCGCTTACTATGACGGCGACGACCTCGAGAACTGCAAGGGCTGGCTGGCGGCACTGGACGTGACGCCGAAGGCCCGCGGGATCATGTACACAAGCTGGCGCGATAAGTACGCCCTGCTTGGACCCTTCGGCGACCTGGTAAGCAAGCGGTAGAGACCGCACTCACAACTCTCGCCCACACGCACTCAATCCTACCAGTGGATCTCCCATGAATACGAAACCGACCGAACCCGAACTCCAGTCAGCGGCGCCGACGCCCGAGAAGGGCGGCGCAAGGAAGCTGCTCCTGAATGTGGCGGCAGTGCGTGAGGTAGCGACGCTACTCATCGTCATCGCCGTCGTCATCCTGTTCCACCTGAAGACCCTGCCCGTGAGGCCGACGGACCCGACACCTTCGGTGTTTCTGTGCACCAGCAACATCAAGGCCATGCTGGTGGGGATCAGCAGTGAGGCGATCCTCGTCGTCGGCATGGCCATCGTGATCGTCGGCGGCGGGTTCGACATCTCGGTCGGCTCCGTCCTGGCCCTGACCGGGCTGGTGACCGTACAGGTTCTGAAGGCCGGAGCACCACTGCCGGTCGGAATCCTGGCCGGCCTCGCTGCCGGGGGATTGTGCGGCTTGATCACCGGCTTACTGGTCGCCCGGGTCGGCATGAGTCCTCTGATCGCCAGCCTGGGCATGATGATGGCCATGCGAGGGCTGGTCACGGTCCACGTTCATACCTTCGGGGCGGCGTCGTCGAACGACTTGCCTGCGAGTTTCCTTCAACTGGGGCAGGCAAAGGTGTTCGACACGCAGGGGTTCTGGGTGATTGTCATCACCCTTGCCTGGGTGCTGATCGGAGACCTCCTACTGCGCAATCTGCGCTGGCTGCGCCAGGTCTACTACATCGGCGGGAATGAGAAGGCGGCGGCGCTGTCAGGGATCAACGTGCCCCGTGTCCGCGGAGCGACCTATGTGATCTGCGGGTTCGCTGCGGCTGTGGCGGGCATTCTGAACTCCGCACGCTTCGGGACCGCTACCTACGAGGCCGGGATGGGACTGGAGATGCAGGTCATGGCGGAGTGCGTGATTGGCGGCGCGAGCCTCGTCGGCGGCCAGGGAACGATCCTCGGGGCCTTCCTCGGCGTCGTTCTCGTCAACTGTATCAAGACCGGCCTTACGCAGATCGGCGTTCCGCCAGACTGGCAGTACGTGATCGTGGGCACCGCTCTGGTGTGTTTCGTCACCATCGACATCCTCATCGCCAAGCGACGCCGCGGTCAGTAGGACGAAGGTCGCGCAGGTCGGAGTATCCTGCTCAAGGCTGGAATGTGGTCGCTGCATGACGCAGTCACCCACTTAAGGGAGGAAAGCTCAATGCACACGTCCCACAAGGTCCTGCTCACGGCGATGGCCGCAGTGTTCGTGATGGCGGTCGTTCTTGGCGTCGGAGGGTGCTCGAAGCCGTCGACGGAACCGGCGACCGAACCGGGGATGCAGCCACCCTCGGAGACCGCAAACGAGGCGGCAGCACCGGCGACGTCGGGCGCTCAGTACAAGATCTGCATCTCGTCTCGGCCCGGGCAGTGGAACCTCGACGAGCGCGAGCGGGGCTACCGCGAGACCCTCGCCAAGGAGTTCCCCAGCATCACCGTTCTGCAGACGATCGAC
This sequence comes from Armatimonadia bacterium, assembly GCA_039679385.1. NCBI lineage: Bacteria > Bacillati > Armatimonadota > Armatimonadia > Armatimonadia bacterium. The sequence continues at coordinate 6,193 of JBDKVB010000150.1, forward strand.
GATGAGACCAAGTACAGCGTCGGCGAGCAGAAGTCCAGCGCGATTATCTCCGCGAACCCCGACGTCGCAGGCTTCGCGGGCGTGAATGCCGCCAGCGGCCCCGGGATTGCTGCGGCTGTGACGGCTGCTGGCAAGGCAGGGCAGATCAAGGTCGTGGCGATGGATGCCGACTCGGCCATCCTGGACAAGATCCAGGCGGGCGTCATCACCGCCTCCGTCGCCCAGCGGCAGTACTACATGAGCTATGTGGGCGTGAAGTACCTGTACGGGCTCGTGCACGGGAAGTTCCGCAAGCCGGGCGATGCCTCGAAGCCCGGCCTGCCCGAGGTGCCGACGAAGATCGACACCGGCACCGTTGAGGTCAATGCGCAGAACGTGGCCCAGTTCCGGACTCCCTCGCAGGGAGCCAAGGAGGAACTGGACACCAAGCACCCGGAGTGGAAGAAGCTGCTGTCAGACCGCAAGCAGGGCGAGGCCCGCGCCGATGAGGAGTACGTGTTCATCGGCATCTCCACCGGCGTCGAGTATTGGAATGCCGCGAAGGCCGGTCTGGACGATGTCGTGAAGGAGCTGGGCGTCAAGGGCACCTTCACCGGCCCGCAGGACCAGAACCCCGAGCAGCAGGCCAACACCATGGACCAGATCATCGCGCGGAGGCCGGCAGGCATCCTCATCGCCCCGGGCAACCCGCAGACCCTGATCCCCTACATCAACAAGGCCATGGAGGCCGGCATCCCGGTCATCTGCGTGGACACCGACGCGCCGGACAGCAAGCGGATCGGCTATTTCGGCACCGAGAACTACCAGGCAGGCTGCACGGGTGCCAGGATCCTGGCGAAGGCCCTGATGGCCAAAGCAGGCAAGTCCTAGACACCCACACCTTCCAGCACACTGAGGGCGGCCGGTTTCGGCCGCCCTTTTCCTTGCGCGGAGGGTACGGGGAGGAAGCGTCGGTGCCCTTGTCGAAGGCGGGGGCAGAGGACCTGTCCCCGAGCTCGTGAAGCCCGGAGCCGAGGGAACCCCCGCAGGGCGAAGACGTTCGGATTCCCTGGGACCGATGCGAGGTTGATGGATAGCATGACGTATCGGCTGCCCTGCACAGAGGAGCAGCCTGCGAAAGGAGCCCCGGCATGAGTCGATTACTTACCCTCGTCAGCCTGCCTCTCCTACTGGCCCTGGGATGCCAGGCACAGGGGATCGCGCCGCTCGTGTTGTCCAGTTGCGATAGCGCCGCCGATTGGACGGGAGGCCTTGCGGACACCAAGTACGTGAAGGAGGGCCAGGCCTCCCTGAAATGGGAGCACGGCAAGGCGGATCGGATCGGCCTCAAGAGCGTCCCGGAGGATTGGACTGCCTATGACCGGCTGTCCTTCTGGCTATACTCGGAGAAGGCCACCGGCTCGCGGTTCCTCGTGTTGCTGCCGTCGGAGAACCCCGCGTCCGAAGGCATGGACTACTACTCGGGCTCCGTCACGGTTAACTTCACGGGCTGGAAACGTATCCGGCTGTACCTGCCTCGCCTGGGCGCCTCGCGAGAGCCCCTGGGCTGGGGTCAGATTCAGGGCCTCTCATTCACCGCCAGCGGCTGGGGTAACGAACCCAACCCGGAGACCGTCGTCTGGATCGACGACGTCACACTGACCAAGGAAGGAAAGGACCGAGGTCCACGCATGACCGACGAAGAGCTGTTTGAAGGGCTGAACCTGGACTACCCGGGGCTGGAGAAGACAGCAGCGGCCTACCGTGCCGGCAATCTGGTGGCCGCCAAGCACGAGCTTGCCGAGTACTACCGTCACCGCGAGAAGCCGGTGTGGTGGTTCCCGGCCGGTCAGAAGGCTGATCCCAAGCCGGAGAACCCCGACCTCACGGGTGCCGAGAAGGTGCTCAAGCACGAGCTGCGCAGCATCGGCATCTCGTACCAGTTCGGTCCCGAGATCGACTGGAACTATGATGTGACCACGGCTCCCGGCTCCACCTATGCGCCGAACAACGAGTGGACCTGGCAGCTCAACCGGCATCCGCACTGGGCGACGCTGGCGAGGGCCTACTACAACACCGGTGACGAGCGCTATGCGCGGGAGTTCGTGGCGGAGATGACCCAGTGGGTCCGCGACTGCCCGCTTCCGGAGGACGCCGCCAACGGTGCCCGGTCGGCCTGGCGCACCATTGAGACCGGTATCCGCTCGAGTGGGGTGCTGTGGGAGTGCTTCTACCGGTTCGTGCTCTCACCGGAGATGACCGACGAGGCGCTGGTCACCTACGTGAAGTCGATCGCCGAGCACGCCCAGCACCTGATGAGCTTCCACACCGGCGGCAACTGGCTCACCATGGAGGGCAACGGGCTGTTCACTGTCGGGGTCATGCTGCCGGAGTTCAAGGCAGCCGAGCAGTGGCGACAGTCGGCCCTGGGCTGGTTGTACTCGGAGATGAACATCCAGGTCTACCCCGACGGCGTGCAGGTGGAGCTGTCGAGTGGATACCACCACGTGAGTCTGAGCAACTTCCTGGGCGCCTTCAAGATGGCCCAGTTGAACCAGGTTCCGCTTCCGGAAGACTACCTGAAGCGCCTTGAGAAGATGTATGACTTCGACGTCTATGCGGCGGCGCCTGATCGGAAGATCCCCGGCGTTCAGGACGGTGGGTACACTGATGTTCGCGGAACGCTGCGAACCGCCGCCCAGCTCTTCCCTGAGCGCAAGGACTTCCTGTGGTACGCGACCGACGGCAAGGAGGGTGAACCCCCGGCTACGACCTCCCACGTTTTCGACTACGCAGGCTACTACATCCTGCGCTCCGGCTGGGACTCGGACGCGACCTACATGCTCTTCGATGGCGGGCCCTTCGGCTACGGCCACCAGCACGAGGACAAGCTGAACATGGTGGTCCACGCTTACGGCAAGCTGCTGCTGATCGACCCGGGCAACTACCAGTATGAGCGCTCGAAGTGGCGCAGCTACTTCATCGACTCACCCTCGCACAACGTGACGCTGGTAGATGGTGAGCCGCAGCGACGGCGCGGCCAATCACGTGACAGCTATCTGACCAAGGAGCCGCTCACGAACCCCTGGGTAACGACGCCGGACTATGACTACGTTGAGGCCAGCTTCACGGACGGCTTCGGCGGCGAGGTCAAGACCGGCGTGACCCAGACCCGGCGCGTGCTCTTTGTGAAGCCTGGTTACTGGGTAGTGCTGGACACCTTCGTGGCCACGAATGGCAAGGAACACAGCTACGACACGATGTTCCACCTCGATGCGCCGGTGCTGCTGGACGCCGACAAGGTGCGGCTCTTCACCGGGAACGAAGACGCGGCCAACCTGTGCATCGCTGCGCGACCTGATGCGGGGCTGTCGCTGAAGATCTTGGAAGGCCAGGAGGACCCCGTCCAGGGATGGCTGCCCAACAGCGGTCTCCAGAGCGTTCGCAAGGCGCCCGTGGGGATCTTCACGATCAAGGGCACAGGGACCACGCACGTGCTCTACGCGCTGGTGCCTGCGAAGGCCGGACAGGCTGACCTCGTGGCGAGTGTGGAGGCACTGGGCACCGCCGGACTCGGTGCACGGATCCGCTTCACGGATGGCTCGGAGAGCCAGGTCGTCTTCGCCGAGAGCGGACCGGCGAAGCTGCAGATCGGCGACGCCACGGCGACGGCCCGCGCGCTGCTGCTGGAGAAGCATGCGGACGGCACGGCCGGCAGGACCATCATCGCCGCACCGTAAGGACAGCGTGAAGAAGGGGCCGCCTCACTCGGGCGGCCCCTTTCGTCGCTGCAGAGGAAAGGCCGTGCATGACCGGGCGCTTGCGAGAGGTGTCAGGTATGCAACTCAGTTTCGTTCCGGCGGCAGTCTTCCTTCTGCTCGTTGCTACGTGCTCTCCGGGCTTCGCAGAGGACGCGACTGCGCCTGGGGCGACGAACAACCCCGAGAGCTTTGTGGAGATGTTCCGCGACCCACACTTCCAGCGCGGCTTTCAGGTTCAGGGCCCGAAGCCGGGCAAGGTGGTGGTCGTCGGCAAGCTGGCAGGACTGGTAGAGGGCGAGCCCGCCTGGAGCCTCGCGCAGTGGTCGAGCAAGTATGATCTGGTGACGGCGACCGGGGAGAAGCTTGCGTCGGGAGCGCTGCGCTACGCGAACGCGGGCAAGACCCTCGTGACCGGGCTGCCGGGCACGGCGGAGGCTGACCTGACCCTCGGGGTGAAGGCACAGGCGGAGTACGGTGACCATGCACGCAAGAAGGGCGAGCCCTGGCCACACCTTCTCGCCACTCAGCGCTTCGAGTTGCACCCGGCGCTCAAGGACCTCGACAAGCTGGTGCTGTCGATCTCAGTCCGACTGCGGGAGTCGACGCTGTGCAAGACCGAAGACTATGACTCCCGCATCCACGCCGCGCAGTTCGTCTTCTACGTGACCGCCCAGAACCTGAACCGCCAGTCGCCCGGCTACGGCGACTACCTGTACTTCGGCGTGCCGCTATACGACGACCGCTATCCCCACGGGACGCCGAAGCCCTTCGCTGCGCCCGACGCGGCGGGCAAGTTCATCTACACGCCACCGGCCAGCGTCTACACCAGCGAGACTACTCACACGGGGCAGTGGGTGACCGTCACGAAGGACCTGCTGCCACTCCTGCTGGAGGGGCTGAACACCGCCTGGGCACGAGGCTTCCTGCCGGCGTCGCATGACCTGTCCGATTACCGGGTGGGCGGGATGAATCTGGGCTGGGAAGTCCCTGGCGTGCTCAACGTACGGATGCAACTGCGCGACCTGAGCCTGAAGGCCTTTCCGAAGCCAGGGGTAACGCTCTCCCCCGGGCCCGCGAGTGGTTAGGCCGCTTTGCCTTTGAGGGTCAGCTTCACGATCCCCCAGGTCCGCAGAGCCGGCACCGTGATCCGCACGTACCCCGAGTGGCGTTCAACCGTAAGGGCCTGTGCCTGCGTCTGCCCCGGTTCGTAGTACTCGGCACCCGCGATCTCTCCTCCGAAGGCGCTCTCCTCCAGCGAGACTGTCACGTGCTCGAAGGTCTCAACCCCGCCGCGGTCCGCCGTCAGCTCCCAGTTGAGTAGATGCACGACCGCGGCCTCCGGGGTGTCCGGATTCCTGCGCAGAACCGCGAGAGCGTTGTGCGGCCCCTCGACCGTCAGCGGCACCATCCCGTACTGGGTCAGCCTGGTCTCGAGGTCAGGGCTGTCGGTCAGCAGACGCACCCGGCGCGAGGACAGTGCGGTCTGCAAGGCCTGGCGGTCCTCTTTGTCCAGGCTCTCCGGAGGCGAGAGCGTCACGATCGCCCGGGCGGCGGCGAGCTCCGACGCGACCAGCGGGATCTGGGCGTAGCGTCTGCCACAGACTGCAAGGCGGTACGGGACGCTCGCCCGCGTCAGGCGTTCGCAAAGAGATAGGGTCTGCTCATACTCGGGCAAGTCGAGGTTCACAAGGACCAGCACCGTGCCCGGAGCTTCATAGCCGTCGAAGAGCTCCGGGTGCTCGTGGATCAGGTCGTAGCAGTCGCCATACTGCTCCCGGGTGGCGAAGTAGCGAGGCTTCGGCGGACCGTTGGGTTCGGTGCCCATGTAGACGTCCCAGGGCACCAGGTAGAGCTGGCCCATCGCGTAGGTTGCAGCCAGCGCTGCACGTGCTTCGCCCAGATTGTAGGGGATCGGCGAGATGACTTGCCACCTTCCCATTCCCTCGGCCAGCTTCGCGGCGAGGACGTGGGTCGGCAAGCTCGCGTTGTACTTCTCCCCCACTTGGAAATCGTGCAGGTCGGCGCAGTAGGTGTCGCTGATGAACCCGTCGGGCCCACGCTCGCCGAACTGGTTGTTGACCGAGAGGGTTACGTGGGCACCGGCACGGGCGTCCACATGCTGCTGCACCTCGCGGTAGAAGCGCCGTACGCTTTCGGTCTGGAAGTCGAGGAAGTGCGTGCTGAGAGGGAGGCTGCGAAAGGCCGCCCGGTAGGCCTCGGCGCTGGTGATGCCGTCGTGAGTGCGCAGGTAGCTGTGGTAGTCGAAGGTCGTCGGGTCGGTCACTCCCAGCTCCTGCAGTTGCTCCGCGGTCAGGTGGCCGACCAGGTATTCGCGGAAGCCCTTCATGCAGTGCTCGCAGAAGCACACGCCGGCGCTACGGCACCAGGAGGCGTTCATCGACCAGTCGTCCACCTGGAGCGACCGGACACCGGCGTCGATCAGCTCGTCGGCGGCGGCCAGGAAGATACGCTGGAAGTCCGGATGGTTGCAGCAGCCGATGTACTGTGGGACCCTAGCCGTCCAGCCACGCATCCAGGGCGCCACGTACTTGAGGCCGTCGAAATCGAAAGCGCGACCCGTGGTGTCGCTCGTGTGGTCGGCCTCGGGCTGCCCCTGCGCGGCGCCCTGCATGCCGTTGAGGGTGCCCTGGTAGGAGATTCCGAGCGCCGTGACCCCGTCGATGAAGGTCTTGGAGTTCCCGTAGGTCCACAGGTTGCGAGTGGTGTGGAAGTCGCGCATCACGGGCAGGGCTGTGTCCTTCTGCCAGCGGGTCGAGAAGCAGATATCGGAGTGGCGGAAGAGGGAGCTGCGGCCTGCGGGGTCACGGGCGACCACAGGCAGCAAGGACGGACTTCCCGGCGGTTGCGAGGAGGCACGGTCGGCGGCGAAGACCTCCTGAACCTGTTCCTGAGAGAGAGGCGCTCCCCAGAGTCGGAGGTTGTCGAACCAGCCCTTGAAGGGGCGGATGCCGCCCAGGTTCGCCACGGTGAGAGGGGCCTCGGTCGGGACCGGCGGCCCGGAAAGTGTGACCTGACGTGAGGCGCCCAGGGGTGTGGCGAAGCTCCCCGAGTAGGCGACGGCGGTGAGCTTGTCACCATCCACCACGAGCGTGAAGAAGGTCCAGGCACCGGGCTCGACGCCGGGAAGGCCAGTGAGGTCGTAGGACTTCTTGCCCGCGACGTCGGCAATCCCCAGGCCCAGACGCCCTCTGCCGAAGGTCACATCACCCATCTCCGGCCAGTAGACCAGGCGTGATAGGTTGCCCGTCACCTGCGGAGCCTCACGGTACCAGCCCGCGAGCGTGTAGCTGGAGAGGGACGTCAAGGCAGGCGAAGAGAACACGACGGCGCTGCCGGCTTTCGGGTCGTCGGGAGTTGCACCGCCGTGTCGCGAGGCGTTGGTGGTGTCCAGACACGAACCCCAGGGGCCATCGGCGAGCATGGCTTCCTCGCCGGACACGTAGTCTAGGAAGGCGGCGTTCCCGCTTTCCGAGCCGGAGTTCACAAGACCAGCCTCGAAGCGCAACTCAAGCAGAGGCGCGGGGACCTGAGCGCAGGCCTGAACAAGGAAGCCAGATAGCAGAGCCGACCAGAGCAGTGACATGGTCCAGTCCTTCCGCAGGGCGCAGCGGCGTTGTCGACGATTGGAGACAGGTTCCGGCAGAACCTCGCCGACACCTGCAGGCCGGAAGGAAGGGAGGGCTGGTGGGCGAATTCCTTGGCGGGGTAAGGAAGTCGTGTCACGGGAGGCGACAGGATATGAGAGGCACTGCGATCCTTCTTTGGGTTGCGCTCGGGCTGTTGCTGGGTAGCTGCTCGGTGGTTTTGGCGGATGGTGAGGGGACGGCGCAGATTGAGCCCGGACCGACGGCCGTCGCGGCCACCATCGGAACCTGGACTGTCACCTATCATCCAGGACCCGCCGGCCTCGCGCCCGGAGGTGGACTGCGGCTGCAGTTCTCCGGATTCCCGATCCGTCTGTTCGAGATGCCACAGACTACTGACCCCGTCGGTCGGGCGTATACGACGGCTCGCTGCACTGACCCGAAGGTGCCGGTGCAGGTGCGTTTCGAGCAGCAACTGAAGGCGGGCTGGCAGAGCATCGAGGAACTCGTGGTCACGGTCGGGGCACCTGGCCTGTCCCCGCAGGCGGCCCTGGTCATCACCTATGGCGACAAGTCCGGCGGCGGCCCCGGCGGTCAGATTCGGGGCGCTGAGGGTGAGGGGCTGCCGGTCAGGATGTCCTCGGATTCCG
>JBDKVB010000151.1 GCA_039679385.1 Armatimonadia bacterium
CGACCGCCCTGGATGGCAGTCAAGGTCCGTTCGCGAGAAGTCATGGGCACGCTCCCTCTGGGTCTGGCGTCGGGATTCCCGACGAGTCTATCACCTGTTGTGGGCGGTTCGCCTCAGGAAGGGGAGAGACCTCGTTTGGGGGAACTCAGGGACGGGAACCAACCTTCGCTCACGACAGCCTCTACAGGCTGAGGAGGTCAAGGGAATGCTTGACGGTCTTGCCACGCTACGAGAGGGCCACAGCAAGCGCATTTCGAGTTGGGACACATCCGGGCGTAACGCCGACCGCTGGACCATCGAGGCCGGTGAGACCAGGACGCTGGCGGACATCGCGGGTGCGGGCACGATCCGGCACCTCTGGTTCACAATCGCCTGCGAGGACCCGCTGTACCTGCGCAAGTGCATTCTGAGGATGTACTGGGACGGGCAGGACTTCCCGAGCGTCGAAGCGCCGGTGGGCGACTTCTTCGGCGTCGGCCACTCGAAGGTCAGCTCCTTCTCCTGCGCGGTGCTGAACATGTCGGCGAATCCCGGTCGGGACGACCATGCGGCCATGAACTGCTACTTCCCGATGCCCTTCGCGAAGGGCGCCCGGATCACGGTTGAGAACCAGTGTGAAGTGCCGGTGCGGTCGTGGTACTTCTACATCGACTATGACGAACTCGACGAGATTCCGGCCGATCAAGCCCGGTTCCATGCTCACTGGCGGCGGAACAATCCGTGCGTTCCTCCCACGCACCAGGGCGACGACCCGCAGGTGAACCTCACCGACGCCGACAACTACCTGATACTGGAGACCGCCGGGCGCGGGCACTATGTTGGATGCAATCTCAGCGTCCACAACCTGTACGGTGGATGGTGGGGCGAAGGCGACGACATGTTCATGATCGACGGGACGAAGTGGCCGCCGGACCTCCACGGAACGGGCAGCGAGGACTACTTCAGCCACGCCTGGGGGATGCAACTCGACAACGCCTACCTGTACAACGGCGTCAGCTACCATCACGGTCAGAAGCAGGGCTTCAACGAACGCATCACCGTCTATCGCTACCACCTCTGCGAGCCGGTGATCTTCCACGACAGTATCCGCGTGAGCATTGAGCACGGTCACGCCAACGACCGCTGCGACGACTACTCGAGCACCGCCTACTGGTACCAGACGCTCCCGGGCAAGCCCTTCGATCCGTTCCCCGGAGTCGAGGAACGCCTGCCGCGTCCCGATGTGGTGGTTCAGCCGGTCAACCTGCCGATTCCCGTGACCGGGTACAAACGCAGCGGGTCACCGATCGATCCGAACCTGTAGGCGATCTCGACCGCTGCCGAGTTCAGCGAAAAGCCCGGACTCCGCGCTGGAGTCCGGGCTTTCTTGTTCGGTGGGATTGAGGACCGGGTCAGAGGGACAGGCTACTTCGCAGCGTCGCCAAGGGGGTTCAGTATCTTCTGGATCTCCGGGTCGTTCATGTTGTCCTTGGTGACGACGGTCACGCCGGTGTCGACGCGTTCGTCAACCTTCTCCCCCTTGAGGGCCTTGACCGCGAGCTTGACGCCCTCGTAGCCCATCTTGAAGGGGTTCTGCACCACCAGGGCCTGCACCACGCCTTCCTTGAGGGCGGCGATCTCGGGCTCGGAGGCGTCGAAGCCGACCAGCTTGACCTTGCCGGTCAGATTCCGCTGCCGGATCACGTTCGCCGCACCAACGACACCTGGTTCATTGGCGGCGAAAAGGCCGGTCAGATTCGGATTGGCCGTGAGCATGTCCTCGGCCACCTTCATGCCGACTGCGGCGTCGCTTTGCGAGTAGAGGGTGCTGGCGACCCTGATCTCCGGGAAGGCCTTGAGGCCGGCGAGGAAGCCCTGCTCGCGCATGTCCGAGGTGGCTGCGCCCTTGATGAAGGGGATGACGCCGACCTCACCCTTCTTGCCCATCAACTCGGCGAGCTTCTCGGCGCCCTGCTTGGCCCCGGCGACGTTGTCGGTAGCGACGAAGCTGAGGGCGTCCTTGGAGTCGATGCCCGAGTCGATGGTGATGACCGGGATGCCCTTGGCCCGGGCCTTCTGAACGACCGGAATGAGGGCCTTGGCATCGCAGGCGGCCATGACGATGGCGCTAACGCTCTTGGCGATGGCGTCCTCGAGGATGGAGATCTGCCCGGTGACGTCGGTCTCCTTCGCCGGGCCGTTCCACTCGATCTGTGCGCCCTCTTCCTTGCCTGCAGCGCGTGCGCCGGCTTCGACGGTCTTCCAGAACACGTGAGCGGTTCCCTTGGGGACGACGGCAAGGCGCAATTCTGAGGCTCCCGGGGCGGCAGCAGCGTTCTCGCCTGCACCGGGCCCTTCGGTAGTGGGCGTCGGCTCCAGGGGCTCTGCGGGGCCACCTGTCTTTGAGCAGCCACAGATCAGGACCAGGAGCAAGAAGACCGCTAGCAGCAGATGAGGAAGGTAGCGACGCATCGGAAAGGACCCCCTTGAGAGTTGCAGCGCCGACGACGCTGCTCGAAGACCGAAGGACGGCTGGAGGATGGGCACAAGGCTCTCAGCGGCTCAGGCGCCGCTGACGCAGGTTGTCATACAGGACGGCAAGGATGATGATCGCGCCGATGAAGACACGTTGCCAGGAGGGCGGGATCACCAGAAGGTTGCAGCCGTTCCGCAGCACGGCCATGATGAAGGCGCCGATGAGCGTGCCCGCAACCGTGCCCTGTCCGCCATTGAGGCTCGCGCCACCGATGACCGCAGCAGCGATGGAGTCAAGCTCGTACAGCTCGCCGCCGGTGGGCTGGCCGATGGTGGTTCGCGCGGTCTCCATGACCCCACCGAGGCCCGCCAGGCCGCCACAGACCACGAAGAGCAAGGTCATGTATAGCTGGGTGTTCACCCCGGAGAGCCGCGTGGCCTCCAGGTTTGAGCCCATTGCATAGGCATAGCGTCCCAGCCGGGTGCGTGTCAGTACGAAGTGGGCTACCACGGCTACCACGAGCATCACGACCACCAGCAGGGGCAGGACGCCGAACAGTCGCACCGACCCCAGCTTCGTGAAGTCGTCCGGCAGGCCGGAGATGGTCTGGTCCTTGGAGAGGGCGAGAGCAAGCCCGCGTGCGATGCCCATGACGCCGAGGGTGACAATGAAAGCAGGCAGCTTAGCGCGGGTGATGAGGCCGCCGCTGACCAGCCCCCAGAAGAGGCCCATTCCGACACCGGCAAGGGCGGCGACCGGCGCGGGAACGCCCCGGGTCATCAGCAGGGCACTGGTGACGCCGGTGAGGGCGACCATGGAGCCAACTGAGAGGTCAATTCCGGCGGCAGCGATGACGAAGGTCTCCCCGATGGCGATCACGGCGATGACGGAGATCTGCACCGGGATGTTGACGAGGTTCTCGACGGCGAAGAAGCGGTGGTTCAGCGCGCCGAAGACCAGGCACAGGACTACCAGGAAGGCCAGCGGGGCGATTCGTGCCAGGGCCTGACGCCAGCCTGCGGCCCGCTCTTGCACTGACGGCGCGACAGTTTTGGGTTCGGGTTCAAGGCGGTCAGACATGGGTCACTCGGTTCCGGTCAGCTTCTGGAGGCTGCTTGAGTTCGTAGCATGATCTGCGGTTTGGCGAGCGGGCTAGGTGGTCGCAAGCTCCATGATGCGCTCCTGCGTGGCCTCGGCGCCGGATAGTTCACCTGTCACGCGGCCTCGAGAGAGGACCACGATGCGATCCGCCAGCGCCAGCAGTTCCGGCAGGTAGGAGGAGATCAGGAGGATCCCGGCCCCCTGCTCGGCGAGGCGGTGAATCAGACGATAGACCTCGGCCTTCGCGGCGACATCAATGCCCTGGGTCGGCTCGTCAAAGATGAAGACACGAGCCCGAGTCATGAGCCACTTTGCGAGGACGACCTTCTGCTGGTTGCCGCCGGAGAGTGACCGTGCCAGGTTCTCAAGGCTCGTGGTGCGCACGTCTACCTCGCGGGCTGCCTCGGCTGCCCTGGTGCGTTCGCGCGACAGGTTGATCAGGCCGGCGTCGAGCATCTGCTGCAGCGAGGCCAGGGTGATGTTGGCACGAATCGGGAGATCGAGCGCCAGACCATCGCGCTTGCGGTCCTCCGTCAGCAGGGCCACTCCGGCCTCAATGGCGTCCCCGGGTGAGTGGATCGACCTCGGCTTGCCCTCGATCAGCACCTGACCGGAGGTGATCGGGTCGGCCCCGAAGAGCGCACGAGCCAGCTCCGTGCGACCTGCCCCCACCAATCCGGCCAGCCCCAGTATCTCGCCTTCATGCACCGTCAGGCTGATGTCCTGCAGCTTGGGCGGCGCCTGAAGGTCGGTGACCTCCAGAAGCACCGCTCCCGGATGTGCCTCGCGTCGCGGGTAGACCTCTTTGATCTCGCGACCGACCATGAAGCGCACCATCTCGGGGATGCTCGTCTCGGAAACCTCGCGGGAGGCCACAAGGCGTCCGTCACGCAGGATGGTGACCCGGTCGCCAATCTGCATGACCTCCTCGAGCCGGTGAGAGATGTAGGCGATGCCGACGCCCTCGGCCTTCAGGGAAGCGATGATGGCGAAGAGCCGCTCCGTCTCTGCCTCAAATAGAGACGCCGTGGGTTCGTCCATCACGAGAAAGCGGGCCTGCTGAGAGAGGGCCTTGGCGATCTCGACCATCTGCTGCTGGGCGATTCCCAGGTCAGCCACGCGGTCGCGGGAGTTCACCCCGCAGGTCAGGCGATCGAGGTACTCCTGTGCCCGGCGATGCAACTCGCGGAAGTCGATCAGGCCACCCCGGGAGGGCTCGCGTCCGAGGAAGACGTTCTCCCCGGCGGTGAGATGCGGAGCGAGGCAGAGCTCCTGGTAGATCATGCCGATTCCGGCCCGTGCAGCAGAGGCCGGGCAGTCAATCCGCACCGGGCGGCCGTCGATGAGTATCTCGCCCGCGTCGGCCGCAATCGCCCCGTTGAGCACCTTCATCAGGGTGGACTTCCCGGCCCCGTTCTCCCCCACCAGCGCATGCACTTCCCCACCACGCAAGTCGAAGTCGACCGCCTGGAGAGCGATGACTCCGGGGAAGGCCTTGGTGATGGAGTGCATTTGCAGCAGAGCGGGCGGCATGGCAGTTCCGGCTTCCTGACTTGCAGACAGTCATGCAGTGCGGCCAGACGCGCCAGGAGGCAGCGTCCAGCCGCTCTGCCGCAAGAAACCTGCGCGGCAACTCAGCGCAGGGAGGTCATGATCAGGAGTGATCCCTCAGCGGTGAAGACCACTCGCGGCGCGCGGTTCGGGCTCTCCGGGTCTCCGAACCAGGTCTTGGTCCCCAGAACCGTGCCGTTGCGTCCCACGGTGAATCTGACCGCACCGTTCGCCGCCATCTTGACTGCCACCTGCCGAATCTCACCGGGCGCGAGACGATTCTGAGGTCCGAAGGTCTCGCCCTCAGTGAAGATATGCACGTTGTCGGTGGACTTGTTCTCCAGGGTCGCGGTGACCGTGACGCCGGAGGTGGTGGCTGGAGCGGCTGCGCCGGTGGTTGGCGTGCTTGGGGTCGGCGGCGCCTGGGCAGCGGTCGCCGGGTTGGCCACGAAGTCCCAGTCGGTTGTCTGCGGGTCCAGGGCAACCTCTGGCGCACCGGGAGTCAGGGCGCAGTGGCAGCGTCCGCTGATTGTGCCGTCGGGCTGAACCGTACCCGTGAAGTCCGCGACGGTCAGGATGCGACCCTTCTCTGCGCCGAGGAGTTCGTAGGTGAGGTCGACGGTCATGTCCAGGCGGGCGCTGAACCGGTTGCCTGCCACGGTTCCCTTCAGGGCGTTGGTGGTCATCTTGGCGGCCCTGAACCCTTCGTCGGCGCGAAGGGCGGCCAGCATGGTCGCCTCGTCCAAGTGGCCGGTGACCGTGCCGTCGCGCTGGACGGTGAAGGTGACGGCCATCTGCTGGGTGTAGTCCTCCAGCGCTTCGTGCAGCTTGGATAGGCTCGGGGTGAGCGCCCGGAAGGTGCCGGTTTTCGCCGGTGTCGGCGTCTGCACCGGTTGCGTCGCGGCGGCTTGTACCTTGACGCTTCCCTGGATCAGCATGAACTTGGTCTGGTGAAGGTCAAAGCGCGCCGTCGGGGCGGTGAACTGCAGCGCCAGCACGCCCTTGCTGCTGAGGTCCTTCGCGAGCAGGAGCCACATCCTCGTCTTGCGTGTTGCGGAGCTGAGCTCGAAGAAGGTGGCCTGCTTGCCCATGATCGAGCTTGTGCCCTGGCTGTCCTGCGTCAGGTCGGGGATGGCGGCCTTCAGCTCGTCGAGGCGTGCCTGGGTCGAGGCGACCCAGCGCAAGGTGACGGAGGCGTCAGGGTTCTTCACGTCGCCGAGATACCAACTGCCGCGGTCGGGCGAGTTGTCCTCGGTCCAGTTGTCGGGAGTCACCAGGGTCACGGTGTCCCAGCCGCGGTTCGCGAGGGTGTTTGAGGAGACAGGCACCGGCCCGGCAACTACCGGTGGCGGCGTAGGCGGAGCAGGCTCCGAGCCCTTGAGGAGGTTGTGCAGGCCGTCCACGGTCCCAAGGTACTTGATCTTCACAGACCCCTGGATCCCGGTCTTGAAGTTGTAGGCGGTCATCCAGTCGTCGGCCTTGAAGTCGCCGACGTACATGTCTCCCTGGGCTATCTGCGTGTCCAGGTCCAGCCACTCCTCAAACTGGCCATTGAGGAAGAGGCCCCAGTAGCCGTCAGTGTAGACCACGTCGATCTGCTGCTCTTTGTACCCGGCGAGCGGGGTTTTGCTCTGGATCACATGCCAGCGCTCTCCCTGTCCCGCCGGATGGCGGAACACGTTCATCTGAAGGAGCCCCCCCGGCGCGACTCTCAGGGCCAGCGCTCCGTCGGCTGCCGGGGCGATCCCTGCCATGTCGAGGATCGCGCCGGGCGTGTCGTAGGTGCAGGAGAGCGAGATGCGCAGGTTGTCTGCCGGGAGCCTGGAGGCTACCACCGATCCGGTCATTGGTGTCGGCAGGCTCACGGCGACTGCGCTACCCGTGGTCGGTGCGAGACTCATCCGGGCACGGGCGGCGTTGTGGAGGTCCTGCACGTGATTCGTCAGGGGCTCGTCGATCATCACGGCCAGGGCCTTCTCGTAGTAGCCGATGGCCTCACGCCGCCGACCGGCCTCCTCGGATTTCTCGCCCTCGGCCTTCTGCATGCGAGCGCCCGCGAGGGCATTGCGAAGGTCCTGGGTATGGACCGCAAGGGCCATGTCCTGCCGGTACGGGTCCAGGGCCAGGGCCTTGTCGTACCAGTTGATGGCCTCCTCGAGGCGCCTAGCCTTTTCGGTAAGCAGCCCCTCGGCACGGAAGTACATGAAGCGCGCGCTCTTCTCGTCCTCGGGCGGCATCTCGTAGGTGCCGTCGAGCATCTTCTTGCCCAGCTCGACCGCACGGGCCGCGTCGCCCCGCATGTAGAGGGTGTCGCGCATGTCGCGGTCGAAAGCGCCAAAGACCGCCCGGTACTGCGCAGACAGCCCGGCCACCTTTTGGCTGAGCTCGTTGCCAAACTGGGTGACCTGTGCAGGACAGGGGATGCCCTGGACGGAGGCCTTGACCTCCGCTGCTAGCTTCTCCGCGCTGACGACCCGCTTGCGATTGACGAGGTCGTCGAGCTCCGGCATGCGACCGTGGGCATCGCCCCAGGACTTCTCCCAGGCAGAAACGTTTGCGAGACCGGTCTTGGCTGCGGCGTTTTCGGGCTCCAGCTCAAGGGTGAACTCATAGGACTTGCGGGCCGCCGCGAAGTCGAGATCGTTTGCGATGGCCCGGGTGGCTACATCGAGCGACCGCCTCGCGACATCGGCGATCACCTGGTTGGCCTTGGCCTGCAGCGCGGGATTGGCCGCTGCGACCTCGCGTGCAACCGTCACCGCCTCGGTGAGGTTGCCGGCAATCGCCAGGTTCGTTGCTTCGGCCAGACGGGTCTCCTGCTGCTGATTCTGGTCTGCACGGGTGGCCTGGGCGACCGCCTCGTCCATCTGCTGCTGCGAGACGGTGACGCTGAAGGTGACCGTGCCCGTGCCGAGGGTAGCGCCCTTCGCATCGGAGACCGTCACGGTGGCGGTACCGGTTCCGAGCTGCGGCCGGCTGACCGAGACCTCCTCGCCGTCGGCGGTCTCGAGCTTCGAACCCTCGTCGGCCGTCCACTTGAAGGTAGCAGGGCCATAGGTCGGCTGAGGCTGCACCCGTGCTCGCAGACGCAGGCGCTGGTTGACCGCGAAGGCACCGGCTTCGTCAACAAGCCCCTGGCCGGGTCGGTAGAGCTTCGCCGGCGGATCGACAGCTCCCGCTAGCTCAGCAGAGACCATCATCGCGCGAGCCTGAGTCTTCGCAGTGGCCTCACCCAGCTCGTCGCCCGTTCCCGGCAGCACTCCGCGCACGGTCACTTCCACGGGACGGGAGTCCCTGGCGATGAGCGTGGCTCCCGTAGTGTCCTCGCTCACGGCTTGAAGGAGCCCGTTGTCTGAGAGTTTCCATTCGAAACGCGCGCCCTCGACGGTCGGTGTGGCCCTGACCGTGGCTTTGATATCCTGGCCCACCCACGGGAACTCGGGTGTGAGGGAAAGGGCAAGCTGCGGCTTGCCGACGTTGATGGTCAGCGGCGCCGAGACTGCGACGACCTGGGGTGTACGCGAGGCAGTAGTGCGACCGGGCACGAGTGGCCCCGGTTTCGTGCCTGAGCTCCCGCCCGGCATCTCCAGGATGGTCGCCTTCACCTGATAGATGCCCGCTTTGGGGCAAACGACCGAGCCATAGGGACCGGTCCCCTCGGCAGGTGTAGCGACGGCTCCGCCATCGACCTCCCAGCGCGTGATGAACTGGCCGACCTGACGGACCCCGGCGATGCGGTAGTCGGCGTAGAGCGCGACCTTGCTCCCAACCGTGAAGGGCGGCGCGGAAGTGATCTGCACCACGACCGAGCGGTCCTGCACGTCGAAGTCGAGGCTCGCCTGGCCCATATCGAAGCGCGCACCCTTGACCGCGCAGGTCAGGGTCTGCTTGCCCGGCTTCGTCGGGCGGAAGGTGACCTTTGCGCCTTCGCCCTCGAACTCGCCGGTCCAGGTGTACTGCAGCGGGTTGTCGTCAGGCTTGTTCCCGGTCACCTGGCACTGGACTTCGATGCCTTCGCCGACGGCCGCCCGAGTCTTCGGTGCGCTGAGCGCCAGACGGACGTTCTTGCGATCCTCCTCGGCCTGCTTGCGCTTCTTGCCGTCGTCGATCTGGGCCTGGGAGATGCTGGCGTTGAAGGTCGCCGGCGCCTCTCCGAGCTTGAAGCCGTTTCCGTCCTCGACGACCACCTTCGCCTGACAGGTTCCGACCTGGCTGCGGGTGACGGTCACTTCCTTGCCCTCGGGCACGGTGACGAAGCTGTTGTCGTCGTTGTCGAAGCTCCAGCGGTACTTCACGGGCTCCTTGAAGGGCGCGGGGTCGACGCTCGCGGTCAGCACAACCTCCTGATGGACGGCGATGGCCGTGGTCTCCTCAACGAGGCCGACGCCGGGCTTCCAGACGAGGGCGGGCGGTCCGACGACGCGCTGTCCCGTGGTGACCTTGAAGGGCTGGGCAGTGACGGTGCCCTCTGCGGTACCGAGGTCCTCGCCCGTACCCGGCACGCGGGCCCGGGCGGTGTAGGTGATCGGCTTGTCGGTCTTGGGGAGGAAGGTGCGTTCACGGGAGTTCGGTGATTCGCCGAGCTCCTGGACGGGGCCCGTGAACTCCCAGCGTACGTCGAGGTCCTTGTCGGGGATCTCGGGGGTGACGACCACCCTGGCCCGGGTCTCCTGGCCGATGAAGGGCTTCTCGGGCTCGAAGACGACCTGCAGTCCGGGCTGGACCGCCTGCAAGTCAAGGCGGTCGGACTCGACGAGGGTCCCGAGCTCGCCGTCGGCCTTCTTGTAGAGCACGCAGACCCAAATGGGGTTGTTCCCGGGCTTCTTGAGGGTGACGGAGGTCTCCGTGGTGGGAGAGTCCTGGGTCGCGAAGTCGAGGTCGCGGGATTCCCAGCGGTAGACGAAGTCTCCGGCATAGGGCTGTCCGGCAGAGGTGAGAACCGCCTTGAGGGCGATCGGCTGGCCCACGACGACCTTGTTGTCCTCGGCGGCCGGGACCCTCTCGACGACCACCTTCAGGTCTTCGGCCTCGATCTGCGCGGTGCCGGTTCCCAGTCCGAAGCGGGCGCCGGTGACGGTGCAGGAGACTGTGTGGGCGCCAGCCTTTGTGGGCTGGAAGAAGGCGGTGTCCTGCTTGCCATCGGCACCTTCGCTCCACTGGTACTGGAGCGGCTTGTCGTCGTCCCGGAGGTTCTCGACGACCGCCTTGAGGGTGACGATCTCGCCGACCCTGGCCTTGATCTTCTCCGGGATGACCTTGACGATCGGCATGTCCGAGCCGTCCAGCGCCGGGCCCTGGTAGGGTGTGCGGATCATCTCGCCGGTCCGCGTGACCTTCAGACTCTTGAGGAAGGCCAGGGCCTCGTGTTGCGCCTGGGTTGCCTGAAGCTCCATGAAGGGGCGCTGGCTGTTGTCGAACCAGCCGCCACCACCGACGCTGAAACCGACGGAGATGATCTGGCGGCCCTTCATGACCACGCCATAGCCGCTGGTGCTGACGCCCGCTCCACGGTATCCCGCGTCGAAGCTCCAGCCACCCGGGGAGTAGTACAGGGGCTTGAGGATCAGCGCACCGGTGAACCCGTCGAAGGCCACCGGCTCAATCGTCCAGTCCTTGCGTTCTCCGCGCTCCTTCTCCATGAGTGCCGGGATGTCTTCGGGCTTCTCCGGAGATAGGAAGAGGGAATCGCGACCCCAGTGGGCCCAGGCATTGGCGTACACATTGGCGGCCTCGACTGTCTTGCCTTCCCAGGTGCCCGCAGCCTTGGCCTCCTTCCGCTTCAGGTCGATGCCGCGTGGATGCGGTCCGCCTTCCCAGATGCCCGGGGCGGTGCCACCGAGCTTGGCCGGGTAAACGGTGACCTTCTTCTGTCCGGTGCCCGCGGTCTTCTTGGTCGCGGCGTCCTGGGCGGTGACGGTGATGGTCCGCTCCTCGGTCTTCATCTCGGTGCGCCGCTCGTAGACCAGGAACTGCTGCTTCACGGAAACGGCGTCCTTGGGCGTGCCGACGATGTCCCAGCCCCAGTCGTAGGTCAGCGCGCGACCGGCGAGATCGGCAGAGAGCTTCGCAGTTGTCGTGAAGACCTCGGTCTCGACGACCTCGTTCGGGCAATCGATCACGACGGCGCGGTCCAGGTCCTTGATGTTGATCGGCCGGGTCTGGAAGGCCACCTGGGTCTCGGCACCGTTTGCCTTCCTGGTCCAGAGCTCCAGTCGGACAGTGTAGTCGCCCTTCTCGCGGAAGGTGACGTCGAAGCTCTGGCCCTGGGTCGGCTCAGCGAGGAGGCCATAGACAAGCCAGCGCCAGGTGGGGTTCTCGACAGTCTTCAGGTCGCCGGCGGTGACCCGGGCGGTGAAGGTGAGCTTCTCCTCGACCTTGCCGCCGTCGGGCCCGGCGATCTCGAACTTCAGCGGGCCGGAGCCTGCGCCGATGGTGACCTTGTGAGTGACGGCACGGCCCTGGACGAGTTGCCCACCGATATCCGCTGAGGGCTGGAGATGCACGGTGTAGGTGTTTGCGACGGGAACGTTGAGGACGAACTTGTCGCCGGTGGTGGTCAGGTCGGCACGACCGTCGACCGTCCAGTTGAGGGTCACCGGAGGAAGGAACTGCCGCAGGCTCTCCTGGGGCTCAAGCTGGGCCGTGAGCTCGAGAGGCTTGTCGACCTCCGTCTTGTCGTCACCCTTGATGGAGGGTGTCGCACCGATCAGCGCCAGGTAAGCGTTGTACTGCTTGCCCCGGGAGGTGAGTGCGTCAAGGTCGGCCGGTGAGAGCTCGCCTGCGGCCCGATCCTTGGCGGCATCGGCCAGGTGCTCCATCTCGAAGGCCAACTGGCCGAGAAACTTGAGGTGGTCGCGGTCCTGGGCGGGGTCGACAGCTCGTCCCAGCGCCTGGGACAGGTCGTTGCTCGCCTTCCGGGCCCGCTGGGTGTGCGCGTCGAGGGACCTGGCGGCGACCTCTGTGTCCAGCTTGTAGTCGGCAAGGAGCAGCGGGGCGGACCGGTCGGGCTTGCCCATCAGATAGAGCTTCAGCGGGTCGTCTTGGCCCTTGCCGACATCGATGCCAAAGGGGAGCGCCCAGAGGTCGGTGAGGACCGCCTTCCGGGTCTGCTCGATCTTCTGGTAGGACTTGATGTAGGTGTCGTAGA